>CALDOK010000389.1 GCA_937912125.1 uncultured Pseudomonadota bacterium | reverse complement strand
ACAGTCACCCCTGGAGGCGCAGAAGCGGACTCTGCGGCGATGGATGCGCCATCCTCCCCAGGAGAGTCACCCCCGCAGGCCTCGAAGCGGACTCTGCGGCGATGGATGCGCCATCCTGGGCCGAAATGGCGGCCCAGTGCCCCGTGGACCCGATAGACATGACGGGTCGCACTTCCTGGAGGAACCATGCCGCAGGCCAGCAAGCTCCTCGAGACCGTCAGCCGCTTCCCCACCGACTACTGGAACGACTCCTGCTCCATCGAAGAGCTCACCTGGGCCATCGAACGCGGAGCGGTGGGCGCCACCACCAACCCCACCATCGTGCTGCAGGTGTTGCAGCAGGAACTGCCCCGCTGGGACAAGCGCATCCGCGCCATGGTGGCGGGCAACCCCACCTGGGACGAGGCGCGGCTGACCTGGCGGCTGGTGGAGGAGATGGCCCGCGACGGCGCTGCCCTGCTGCTGCCGATCTTCGAGCGCGAGGGCGGGCGCAAGGGCCGCCTGTCGGCCCAGACCAACCCGGTGCTGTACCGCCACGCCGCTGCCATGGCCGATCACGCCGTGCGCCTGAGCCAGCTCGCCCCCAACATGCAGGTCAAGATCCCCGCCACCTCGGCGGGCATCGCCGCCATCGAAGAAGCCACCTTCCGCGGCGTGAGCATCAACGCCACCGTCAGCTTCACGGTGCCCCAAGCCCTGGCGGTGGCCGCCGCCGTGGAGCGGGGGCTCGACCGCCGGGCCGCCGAGGGCCTCGAGTGCGACAGCATCACGCCGGTCTGCACCATCATGGTGGGCCGCATGGACGACTGGCTGAAGGTGCTGGCCAAGCGTGATGGCGTCTCCATCGAGCCAGGCCACCTGGACTGGGCGGGCATCGCCGTGATCAAGAAGGCCCACCGCGTCTACCAGGAGCGGGGCTACCGCACCCGGCTGCTGGCGGCGGCCTACCGCCACCACATGCACTGGTCCGAGCTGATCGGCGGCGACGTCGTCTTGACCATCCCCGCGGGCTGGGCGCGGCGCTTCGAGGGCAGCGACATCGCCGTGGTGGAGCGCTTCTCCCGCCCCGTGGACCCGGCCATCGTCGAGCGGATGCTGGAGCTGTTCCCCGACTTCCGCCGCGCCTACGAGGTCGAGGGCATGAGCGTGACCGAGTTCGACGGCTACGGCGCTGTGGTCCGCACCCTGCGGGGCTTCGTGCAGAGCTACCACGACCTGCAGGCGGTGGTCCGGGACTTCATGCTGCCGAACCCCGACCTGCGACGCTGACGGCCCGTCCATGGGCCGCAACGCGAACCCCGTCGACCCGGTCCCCCTCAGCCGCTCCTCCCGCAGCACCCTGGGGCCCACTGCCGCCGCCATGATCACCGGCGACACCCTGTTCGCCACAATCGCCCGGACCATCTGCGAGGCCGACTGCCTGCCCCGCAAGGAGTTCTTCGAGGCCTGGGAGGTGGCGCGGCGGGTGCGGCGGCGCTTCCGGGGCGGCCCGGTGGTGGAGCTGGCCGCGGGCCATGGCCTGCTCAGCGCCATCCTGATCCTGCTGGACGACACCACGCCCCACGCCACCTGCATCGATCCCCGCGAGCCCCAGAGCCACCAGCGCGTCATGGCGGTGCTCGAGCGGCGCTGGCCCCGCCTCGAGGGTCGGGTCCACTTCGAACAGGGACGCCTCGAGGACACCGTGGTGCCCCCCGGTGCCCTGCTGATCTCGGTCCACGCCTGCGGCGTGCTCACCGACCGGGTGCTGGATCTCGCCATCCAAGCCCGCTGCCGGGTGGCGGTGCTGCCCTGCTGCCACGCCATGGATCTCTGCGACAGCAGCGGACTCGAGGCCTGGATGGACGGCCCCATGGCGGTGGACGCCACCCGGGTGGCGCGGCTGCGAGCCGCCGACTTCACCGTGCGCTGCGCGACCATCCCCGCCGAGATCACCCCCTACAACAGGCTGATCATGGGCCAGCCCGCGGAGCGCTGATCGCCGCGGTCACAGCCGCGGGATCTCCGCCAAGGGGCGTGGTCGGCCCAGCAGGAAGCCCTGCAACAGGCCGCAGCCCAGGCGCGCCACCGCGTCGCGCTCCTGCTCGGTCTCGATGCCCTCGGCCACCACCATGATCCCCATCTCCAGGCAGGTGCGAGCCAGCGCGCGCACCAGCTTCTGCCGCAGCACCTCACGGTCCACACCCCGGATCAACGACATGTCGATCTTCACCAGGTCCGGCGCGAGGATGGCGAAGCTGGTCAGCCCGGCGTAGCCGGCGCCCAGGTCGTCCACCGCGATGCGGAAGCCCAGCCTGCGCAGGCCGCCGATGCGCTGGCGAAGGTCACCCACAGCGTCCAGGGATGCGCGCTCGGTGATCTCCAGGACCACGCGATCGGCGACCTGGGAGAGCGGCGCGTGAGGCAGCAGCAGCTGATCGTCGCCCAGATCCGCAGGGTGCAGGTTGACGAAGACATGGCCCAGCCCGGGGTGGTCGAGGATGTCCTGAGCCACTGCGCTCCGCACCGCACGCCCCAGCTCGTGGACCCGCCCCAGGCGCTCCGCGGCCCTCAGCACGCTCTCGGGATCCGGCAGACCCGCATCGGAGGAGCGCAGCAAGGCCTCGTGGCCGTACAGGGAGCCCCTCCCAGCAGCGATGATGGGCTGGTACTCCATGTGGAAGCAGCCCAGCACACGCTCGAAGTCCCGGAACAGCTGATCCAGATCGCCACCCGATCCCGCCGCCTTCGCGGTGAGCTCCAACGCCTGCCGCCGGAGCATGGACAGGCGTCGAATGCCGACCGCCCGCCGAATCTGAACCAGGAACTGATCCCTCTCGAAAGGCTTGATGAGGTAGGAGGCGGCAGAGTAGCCCACGGCCTCGACCGCCGTCTCGATGGAGGGAGCCCCTGTGACCAGGATGACTGGCAGCTCGGGGTCGCGCTCGGCCACGGCGAGCAGCAGCGCCATGCCGCCCATGCCGGGCATGGAGATGTCGCTGATCACCACGTCGAAGGCCCCCTCCTCGAGGGCCACGAGGGCTTCCTCCCCGCTGGCGGCCTGCACCGCCTCGAAGCCAGCCCCTGTCGCGAGGCGCGCCATCACCCGGCGCATCAACGGCTCGTCATCGACGATCAACAGGCGACCGCTGGGCTCGCCCCCAGGTGGCACCAAATGCAGCTCAACCACGGACACCTCCTCCATCCAAGACAGCGCGCACAGCGCCGACCAATGCCCTCGGGAACACAGGCTTCTGCAAGAACATCCCGCTCTCGCCATCGACGCCGCGCTGGGTGATGGCATCCTGCGCGAAGCCCGAGGTGTAGATCACACGGAGCCCCGGCAGCCGCTCACGCAGGGTCTCGGCCACCACCCGCCCACCAGGCCCGGGCAGCACAACGTCGGTCAGCAGCAGGTGGACAGGCCCGACGTGGACATCGAGCACCGCCAGGGCCTGGTCCAGGCTGCCCGCGCAGAGCACTTGGTAGCCAGCGCGTTCCAGGGTGCGGGCCACGGCCTGCCGCAGCGGCTCCTCGTCCTCTACCAGCAGGATGGTCTCCTCGCCCCTCGCCGCAGCGCCTGAGAGGGACGGGCGCCCTGTGCCCACCCGCGCCAGACCTTCCCGGCGAGGCAGACAGACCTCGAAGCTCGCACCCTGGCCCGGCGCGCTGTGGACGTGGATGGTCCCGTGGCTCTGCTGGACGATGCCGTAGACCGTGGCCAGGCCCAGCCCGGTCCCACGCCCCTGTTCCTTGGTGGTGTAGAAGGGCTCGAACAGCCGGCTCTGGACCTGCTCGTCCATGCCGTGGCCGGTGTCGCTGACCGACAGCAGCACGAGCGGACCGGGAGGGCAGGTGGGATGGAGGGCACGATCGTCTTCGTCCACGTCCAGGTCGGCCGTCCGGATGACGATGCGGCCACCCAAGGGCATGGCGTCCCGGGCGTTCACCACCAGGTTCATCAGGACCTGCTCGATCTGGGTTGGATCGGCTTCCACCAGGCCCAAGTCCGGTGCCAGGTCGAGCACCAGCTGGACGTCCTCCCCCAGCAGCAGCCGCAGCATGCGGTCCAGCTCGCGCACCACGCCGTTGAGATCCAGGATCACCGGCGAGAGCACCTGGCGGCGCCCGAAGGCCAGCAGCTGCTGGGTCAGGGCCGCGGCCCGGGTGGCGGCCTGGGCGATCTGGTCCAGATCATCGCGCAGCTCCGGATCGTCGTGGTCCTGGGCGATGAGCTCGGTGGTGGTGAGCACCACCCCCAGCAGGTTGTTGAAGTCGTGGGCCACCCCGCCCGCCAGCCGGCCCAGGGACTCGAGGCGCTGGGCCTCGACCAGCTGCTCCTTGGCCTCACGCAATGCCCTCTTCGCCTCATGCTTCTCGCTCAGATCCCGCAGCACGCACAGGATGGAGGCGGGCTCCCCCGCCGCATCCCGAACCAGGGTGCCGCTGACCTCGCAGGGGAAGCGGGAACCGTCGGGCCGCTCGCGCACCAGGATCTCCGCACCCGAGCCACCGTGCTCGAGGGTCCGGGCCACGAAGGCCTGCGCCCGGTCACGATCCTCCAGCACCACGGTGGCGAGGCTAGCGCCGCCCGTGAGCGCACCACCCCCCGGACACCTCAGCAGCTCGGCGGCCCGGGGCGAGGCATAGGTGATGATCCCCTCGAGGTCCATCTGCAGCACGCCGTCCGGCAGCGCGTGCAGCAGGCTGCGGTGCAGCCCCTCGGAGACGCGCAGGGCGTCCTCGGCCTGGCGACGTTGCTGCTTCTGCTCCTGCTGTCGCGCGCGAGCCTCGATCACAGGGGCGAGCTGCTGGGAAACCAGCTCCAGCAAGCTGAGGTCCTCGGGCTGGTAGTCCACCCCGGCGTCGGCCAGCGCCAGCATCCCATGGATCTCTCCCTGGAGCTGCAAGGGCACAACCACCAGCCGCCGCACGGGCCGTGGACCGAGAGGATCCCAGGTGCTGGAGACGCTGAAGTGGGAAGTTCGCCGCTCACGCAGCGCCACAGCCCAGGGCGCGTCGCGCCAGTGTGACGCCGGCAAGACCCGCGCCGGCGGGAGCGACTCCAGCTCGATGTTCGCGAGATCGAAGTCGTGGAGTGTCATGTCGCCCTTAGGGCCCACCACACCGGCCAGCCCGCGAGGGCTGATGAAACCCTCACACAGGATCCTCGAGACCTCGAACCAGAGCGCGTGGTCTTCGTGCTCCAGCAGCGCCCGCCCGACCAGCCCCAGGATCCTGTGCTGCCGCTCAGAGCGCGCGGTGGCCCGCGCAGCCTGGTGCTGCACTGTGACATCGGCGATGGTGTGTACCGCTCCGACCAGCGCTCCGTGCTCGTCGAAGAGGGGATCGACGTGGATCTGGTAGCAGGTCGAGCCGGACTCCAGCTTCATAGAGCAGCGCGCCCGGCTGTCGCACATGCGGTGGAAGGGGCAGTCCGCGAGGGGCTCGCACTGATCGTGGACCACCTCGTAGCAAAACCGGCCCCGCAGATCCTCCGCCGTGAGCCCCGTCAGGTTCTGCATGGCTGTGTTGGACCGCAAGATCCGCTGGTCCGCGTCCAGGAGAGAGACCGCGTCGCCGATGGCGTCGAAGGTGGCCTGCCACGAAGAAGCCGAGGCCCGCAGCTCGGCCTTGCCCTGCTGGCGCTCCACCGCGTAGCGCAGCGCCCGGACCAGCAGATCGCCGTCGATCTCGCCCTTGACCAGAAAGTCCTGGGCCCCAGCCTGGACGGCGCGCAACGCCACGGCTTCGTCCCCCAGCCCCGAGAGCACCACCACGGGCAGCTCCGGGTGCGCGGCAGACAGCCGCTCGAAGGTCTCGAGACCCTGGCTGTCGGGCAGGCCGAGGTCCAGCAGCAGCGCGTCGTAGGGCTCTGTCTCCAGCCGCTGCGAGGCGGCACTCAGGCTGCCGACCTCGGCCAGCTCCGTGGGCGCGTTGGGCTGGAAGCACAGCAGCTCGCGCACCAGCAGCGCGTCGCCGGGGTTGTCCTCGACCAGCAGGACCCTCATTCTTCGACCTTGGGCGTCCCACTGGGCAGCTTGGCGATGGTCAACCAGAACTGCTCGATGGAGCGGATGACATGGATGAACTGATCCAGGTCCACGGGCTTGGTGATGAAGCAGTTGGCGTGCAGGCTGTAGCTGCGGAAGACATCGGCCTCGCTGGCCGAGGTGGTCAGCACCACCACGGGGATGCGCTTGAGGTCCTTGTCCTGCTTGATCTGCGCCAACAGCTCGCGGCCGTCCATGCGAGGCATGTTCAGATCCATCAGGATCAGATCCGGCCGGGGGGCGCCCTGGTATTCGCCCTCCCGGCGCAGAAAGGCCAGGGCCTCGACCCCGTCGCAGGCCACGTGCAGGGTGTTGGCCACCCGCCCCTCGCTCAGGGCTTCGCGGGTCAGGCGCACGTCGCCGGGGTTGTCTTCCACCAGCAGGATTTCGATGGGGGTGAGCTTCATGGGGTGGGCTCCTCGGAGCTGGGGATGACGAAGCTGAAGGTGGACCCGACTCCCGGGAGGGACTCGACCCCGATGCGGCCGCCGTGGCGCTCCACGATGCGCTTGCACACGGCCAGCCCGATGCCCGTGCCCGGGTACTGCCCGACGGCGTGCAGGCGCTGGAAGATGGTGAAGATGCGCTCGAGAAACTGGGGCTCCATGCCGATGCCCTGGTCCTGGACCGTGATCACCCACTCGTCGCCCTCGCTGTGGGCCGCGACGCGGACCACGGGATCTGGGCCTGGCTGGAACTTGATGGCGTTGTCGATGAGGTTCTGCAGCAGCTGCACCAGCTGGCCCTCGTCGCCGCGCACCTCGGGCAGCGCTTCGCGCTCGAGGTGCACCCCCCGCTCGGCCATGAGCAGGCCCAGGTTGTCCCTGACCCGCTGCAGCACCCGCTCCATGGACACGATCTCGAAAGCCGCGCCGTGGGTGCCCACCCGGGAGAAGGTGAGCAGATCGTTGATCAGGGCCTTCATGCGCCGCGCGCCGTCCACGGCGTAGCCGATGAACACGTCGGCATCGGCGTCCAGCCGGCCCTGGTAGCGGCGCTGGAGCAGCTGCAGGTAGCTGCTCACCATGCGCAGAGGCTCCTGCAGGTCGTGGCTGGCCACATAGGCGAACTGCTCGAGATCGCTGTTGGAGCTCTCGAGGGCGACGACCGCCCGCTGCAAGGAGACCTGGGCCTCGAGGCGCTGCTGTTCCTGGCGATCCCGCATCAGCCGGGCGTGCAGCACCGGGGCGATGGCCTGGGCCACCCGCTCGAGCAGCACGAGGTCCTCGTGGCGGTAGTCGCTGGCCCGGTTGGCCACCTGGATCAGGCCGATGGCCTGCCCACGGTGCACGATGGGCATGGAGACGTGCCGATCGATGGTGATGTGTCCGAGGGGCGTGAGGTCGCTCTGCTCGTTGCTCATCAAGGGCTGGCAGGCCCGCAGGCAGCGGACCCAGGAGCTCTCGCCCCAGGATTCGTGCGGGAGAACCCACTTCTCGCCAACCATCTCACAATAGTCCCATGCCTCCAGGACCAAGGATGGACTCGCAAGACTTTCCAGCCCATCCAGGTAGCCGAAGACCCCCCGCGGGCTGTCCAGGGCCACGCGGATGGCGTCCAGCACAGCCGGGTACATGCCCTGATCGTCGGTGGTCAGAAAGATCTCGGCGATCTGGTTGCGCAGGGCAAACTCGCGCAGATCACGCTTGTGCTGATCGATGTCCTGGATGTGAGTCAGGAAGTACAGCGGCTCGCCCGCCTCGTCGCGGACCAGGCGGGTGGTCACGTGGGTCCACAGGTAGCGCCCGTTCGCGGTCAGGTAGCGCTTCTCCATGGCCCAGGTGTCGCGCTCGCCGGCCAGCAGGCAGCGCACGCACTCGCTGCTCTCGGGCAGATCGTCGGGGTGGGTGATCTGGGCGAAGGAGGTGACCGCCAGAGTCTCCGCGGTGTAGCCCAGCATGTCGCACAAGGCGGGGTTCGCCCGCAGCAGCAGGCCCTGGGGCGAGGTCATGCTCTTGCCAATGGGGGCCGAGTCGAAGAAGGTCCGGAAGCGCTCCTCGCCGGCCCCCAGGGCCGCCTCGGTGCGCTTGCGCTCGGTGATGTCCACCACCGAGCCCTCGAGCTCACCCTGCTCGGGGAAGAGCTGGATGGACACCAACGAGCAGCGCTGCTCTCCCTTCATGGTCAGGTTGTCGACCTCGTAGTCGACCACCCGCCCTCGCTCGTGCAGCTCGGCGAGCATGACGTCGCGGTCGGCCGGATCCGCCCAGCGCAGGAAGGCCGGCTCGGCCAGGATCTCCTCCACGGTGCTGTCCAGGATCTCCGCCAGCTTGCGGTTCGCCGCCAGCACCGCCGAGCCGTCCAGCCGCGAGCGGAACATGCCCACCTCGGCATGCTCGAACAGCCCGCGGTAGCGGGCCTCGCTCTCGGCCAGAGCCGCGATGCGCTCTCGCACCTGCTGCTCCAACCCGGCGCGGGCTGCGGAGAGTTCGGCCAGCAGGCGAGCGTTCTCCACCGCCACACCCACCTGGGTGGCGAAGGAGGCCAAGGCAGGTACCTCCGCTTCGGACAGATCAGAGCCCGCAGCCAGCACCAGCCCGAAGGATCGACCCCGGGACCGCAGCGGGGCGTAGACCCCCTGGCCCATGCCCAGCAGCTGGGCGAACTTGCCTGCAGCGCCCTGAACGGCCGAAGGGATGGCGTGGCCCAGGCACCCGGCCATGTCATCGCAGTAGACCACCTCGCCGTCCCGCACCACACGCTGGAGCAAGGGAACCTGCCCCAGCTCGAGGGTGAGGCCCCTGGCCCGGACCCCCGCGAGCTTCTCCACCATGAGCACCAGCTGAGGGCCGGAGGTCAGCTCCACCAGCTCCAGCCGCGCCCCCTCGGGCTGCAGCCGGAACAGCACGGCCTGGTAGCCCGTCGCCTGCAGTGTGCGCGCCAGGATCCCGAAGACCTCATCCTCGGAGTCGGCCTGGCGGATGGACAGCAGCGCAGTGCCCAGGGACAGCAGCAGCCGCTGGGAGCGCACCGCTGGCTGGGCAGGCTGACTCATACAGACCCTCACACTCAACGAAAGAAACCTTATAAACTGCTATTATGGCCTTACAAAGAGTGTTTGTTCGGGTACGGTTCGGGTATCGCGCCTACCCATTCTCTCTCTGAAGGAAGGTCTGCAGGTTGACCCCGCGGTGGGTCAGTCTGAGCTTGCGGCGGATGTTGCGCCTGTGCACGGCCACGCTCTGGGCAGACAGCCCCAGGGCTGCGGCGATCTGCTGGCTGGTGCGACCCTGCCGGATGTGGTTGCAGACCTCGACCTCCCGGGGGCTCAGCCAGGCCCCCAGGTCGGAGATCCGGCTGCCGAACGAGGAGGTCAGCTCATGGAGGTTGGACTCGAGCAGCTCCAGATCGAGGAGCTCGGCAGGCTGCAGCCGCGCGCGCAGGCGATCGAGGTGGGGCAGCACCAGGTTGCACACGTTTGCCTGTACCTGCTCCCTCACCCGCACGCGCTCGGTCCGGACCTGATCGATCAGCTCCCGCAGGGCAGCGTTCTTCTGCTCCAACAGCTCGTTCTTGGCCATGAGCAGATCTCGTCCTTGCTCGAGGGACTCCTGCAGATCGTGCAGCGGGCTCATGTCCCGCACCACGCGCAGCTCCACCTCCTGGTCTCCCTGGGAGAGACGACTGGTGGTGACCCCCACAGGGAACACCGTGCCGTCACGGTGGCGGTGCCAGCAGATCCCGCGGGTGGCGCCAAGGCCAGCCGAAGTCGGGGCCCGACCTCCCCGTGCGACCCCAGGCCTGGCCTCGAGGTCGCGCAGGGTCAGGCCGAGGAGGGCTTCGGAGCTGTAGCCATACAGCGCGACGGTGGCCGCGTTGCTGGCGAGCAGCGCCTTGGACCGCGGGTCCAGGATCAGGACCGCCTCAGGGACCAGGGCGAGGACCCGCTCCAAGTGCTGCTCTCGCTCCTGGACCCGCACCCGCTCGGTGATGTCGCGCCCAGAGACGATCAGCCCCAGCACCACATCGCTCTGGACCAGGCGGCTGACCCGGACCTCGTAGATGCGATCCACGCCTGGTGCGGGCTTGTACGACCGCTGGTAGGTCGCGGGCTCTCCGCTCTCCAGGACGGCGCGATGGATGGCGATCGTGGGCTCGCGATCTTCGGGCAGCATCAGCTCGGACAAGGGCCTGCCCAGCAACTCATCCACCGAGGCTGCGTGGTTGGCGCGGTTGGCGAAGCGGATGATCCCGTCGCGGTCCAGGACCAGGATGGAGTCCAGCAGGCCCCCGATGATCTGCCGCCAGCCGACCACACCGACACCCTGCAGATCGAAGGAGCCTGGGCCCGGGTCAAGCATGGGGCCACGTCCCACCGG
Organism: uncultured Pseudomonadota bacterium; assembly: GCA_937912125.1. GTDB lineage: Bacteria > Myxococcota_A > UBA796 > UBA796 > JAFGLY01 > CALDOK01. The sequence continues at coordinate 65,365 of CALDOK010000389.1, read as the reverse complement.
CGGGCGGGCGGGACCACGACGGCTCATGGAGAGCTATTACCGGCTTTGTTACTGGCATTTTCGAGAACTTCCCATGCCGGCGATCGGCAGAAGATGATATGGCGGCGCCTCAACGGCCACAATGCGGCTTTTTCAGGTACGAAACGGGTAGCGTGGCTACCCATTGCGGGGAGTCCGGTCGCGAATCCGGGGCTCCTGCCCGGACCCGCCGTGCGTGGCCGGAGGGGCCCAGTCGAACCGTGGCGTACGCTGGGCACTGGCATCACCGATGCACCGCCCACAGTAGCCGCACAGCCCCCCGGCTGCCGACTATTTCTCTAATTCTACGCCGATTATTCTCGTTCGAACCCGAGCGCTTCTTCCATGGTCAGCGGCAGCTGCTCGGCCCCCGGATGCAAGGCCGCGAAGTAGCGCGTGATGGGCGGGGGCCGCAGCCGCGCCCCCTCGAGCAGGGGCAGGTCGGTGAGCACGTCGCGCACCGGACCGTCGGCCACCAGCCGCCCCTCGGCCAGCACCAGCACCCGGTCCACCAGGCGCGGGATGCGCTCCATCTCGTGGGTGACCACCAGGATGGCGTAGCCGTGATCGCGGTTCAGGTGAACGAGCAGGCGCTCGAGGTGCTCGGCCGCCGCGGGATCGAGGCCGCTGGTGGGCTCGTCCAGCACCAGCAGGGGTGGGCGCATGGCCAGGATGCCCGCCAGGGCCACCCGCTTCATCTCGCCGCCACTGAGCTGGTGGATGGGCCGATGGGCCAGGTGCTCCACCTCGCACAGGGCCAGGGCTTCGTGTACCCGCGCGGTGACGGTGGCCTCGGCCAGGCCCAGGTTGCGCAGGCCGAAGGCCACGTCCTCGGCCACGAAGCTCGAGAACAGCTGATCCTGGGAGTCCTGGAACAGCAGGCCCACGCTGTGGTGGACCTGCCGGGCAGCCGTGGGGGTCAGGGGCTCGCCCCGCAGCCGCACCACCCCTCGCGCGGGCTGCAGCAAGCCGGTGAGCAGCGCCAGCAGCGTGGTCTTGCCCGAGCCGTTGTGGCCGCACAGGGCCACCGCCTGGCCGGGCCCGATGGCGAACCCCACGCCGCGTACGGCCTCGATGCCGCCATCGTAGGCGAAGTGCAGATCCTCGCAGGCCAGCAGCTCAGCGCCCGCGGGGAGGGCGGCGGGGGTGACGTCGCAGTCCTCCGGACAGGGCTCGGGCTGTGGCTGGGTGGCGGAGGACTCGAGGGTCTGGGCGGGCAGCTGATCTCCTCCGCGCGCCTGGATGGCCAGGGCGATGCGCTCGCTGCGATCGTAGGCCCTGAAGAACACCTGGGCCACCAGCGCGCCGATGGTGCCCAGGCTGCGCCGGGTTCCGTCGAAGCCCCCGCGCACGCGAGCCGAGGCCCGCATGGCCGAGAACTCGCCGAACAACACGAACACGTAGCGGTACATGAAGCCGGTAGTGGAGACCAACACCTCGGGCACGCGGAAGCGGCGCAGGGCTCCCAGGATGTCGTGAAAGGGCGTGGTGAGGATCAGCAGCGCCACCCAGGACATCTCCGAGGCCACGCGCAGCACGGCGTTGCCGCCCATCAGCAGCCCCTCGCGGTACACGGTGACCGGCCCCAGGGAGGCCACCGCGGTGTGGCCGAAGCCCACGGCGAAGCCCACCGCCACCAGCAGCAGGGCCCAGCTGGGGGCCAGCACGAAGAACAGCAGCGCCCGCGGGGGCGTGCGGGAGAACGCCAGCCCCAGCAGCGCCAGGCCCAACAACACCGCCGAGAGCCAGGGCCGCGCCCAGTACACGTTGCCGAAGATTGCCGCCGCCGCCAGGGCCACCTTGAGGCGGGGGTCCCAGCCCTGCAGGCCGTAGACCCGCTCCCTGAAGGCGACGTCCTCGACCATCAGCAGGCTGGTGAGGGAGAGGGCGGCGCTCCTCATGGGGCTTTGACGTCCGATTCGTCAGGACCGGGCTTGGCGCCGAAGAGCAGGTGCCACCAGCGCCCGATGATGAAGCCACAGATGCCGCCCGCGCCCAGCAGGATGGAGTTCCAGACGTCGCCCATGCTCTCGATGTCGATGAACGGGGCCCGGGCTGGAGCGCCCGCGGCCTCGGCCACCGCCTCGTTCACCGCCTCGTCCATGCCCGCGAAGCCCTGCTGCTCGGCAGCCGGCTCGACCTGGGCCGCCAGGGCCACGGGAGCCCAGGGCAGGGCCAGGCTGGCCAGCCCCACCACCAGCAGCAGCACGGCCGCGGCCACCTGCTTCCGGATCACTCCAAGGGAGACGAGCACCTCGGGACGCTGGCGCGCGATGGCATGGATCGCGTAGCCCGTGACCGCCATCTCACCGGCGGCGATGAGGCTCTGGGTGGGGGCATAGGCCGCGTAGATCACCCCCAGGTATTGCAGGAAGCCGTACTGGGGATCGGGCGCCACCCAGGCCAGGTGCGCCGCCAGCATCCCCCCGGTGCCCGCGTAGGTGGCCACATCTCCCAGCAGGCCAGCCAGCCCCGCCGCCGCCCACAGGGGCATCCCCAGGCGCCGCCCGCCCACGAAGACCAGCCACGCCGTGCCCGCGCCGAGCAGGCCCAGGCTGATGGTGTTCGCGCCGAGGCTCGAGAACCCCCCGTGGGCGAAGAACGACGCCTGCAGCAACAAGCTCAAGGCCGCCAGCCCTGCCCCGATGCCAGGCCCCAGCAGGATGCCCACCAGGGGCGTGCCGCAGGGGTGGGAGGTGGTGCCCGTGAACGCCGGGATGGGGATCAGGGAGACCATGAACACGAAGGCCCCGGCCATGCCCAGCAGAGCCCGCCGCCGGGGCTGCTCCTTGACGAAGCGCTGCATGGATCGAGCGCCCCAGAGCACCACCGCCGCGCCGCCGAGGCTGGTGATGATCACCGAGGGGCCAGTCAGGATTCCTTCTGAGATGTGCATCGTAGTCCTCGTACCAGGGCCGCTCTATGCTCCAGAGGGCGCCTGGGTCCGTCTGCAGACGGATAACCGGGGGCGTCCCTCACCGGATCGAGGATAATGAGGCCACAACCCCGCCAACAGGAATTCCATGCACCCCCACCTGATCCGCAACCCCAAGGGCTTCGACCCCGACGGCTACACCGACATCACCCGCATCGGTGAGAACCAGGCCGACACGGGCATCGAGCTGGGCATCCTGCGCATGCCCGCGGGGCGGGTGACCCGGGCCTGCGCCCAGCGCGAGGGCGCCCTGCTGCTCATGAAGGGCGAGCTGACCTTCGTGCTGCCGGAGCCCGAGGGCCGCGCCGTGGTGGGGCGCGAGTCGGTGTTCGAAGACGACCCCATCTGCCTGCACTACCCCAAGGGCTTCCCCCTGCACATGGAGGCCCTGACGGATGTGGAGCTGGTCTACGTGGGCGTCGACAACGACGCGAGCTTCGAGCCCCTGCTCTTCGACGGCCACACCATGCTCGAGAAGGAACACCGCGGCAAGGGCCAGCTGGACGAGACCGCGACCCGCATCGTCCGCACCATCTTCGACCTGCGCAACCGGCCCCAGTGCAAGCTGGTGCTGGGCGAGGTGATCAACTTCCCCGGGCGCTGGTCCAGCTACCCTCCCCACCACCACCCCCAGCCCGAGATCTACCACTACCGCTTCGACAAGCCCCAGGGCTACGGTCACGGCGAGCTGGGCGACGAGGTGCTCAAGATCCGCCACGGCGACACGCTCAAGATCCTGGACAACCGCGACCACAGCCAGTGCGCCGCCCCCGGCTACGCCATGTACTACCTCTGGGCCATCCGCCACCTGCCCGGCGAGCCCTACACCGTGCCGGAGTTCACCCAGGAGCATCGCTGGATGTTGGGCTAGATCGAGGGCCTCTCGAGGGCCTGCGGGAGCGGATAAAGCTCTGCCCCATGTCGTTCCCGGGAGCCCTCCATGCCCACCGTCCGCCTCACCACCGCCCAGGCCCTCGTGCGCTACCTGCTGGCTCAACACGTCGAGCGCGACGGGCGCGAGCAGGCCTTCTTCGCCGGCGTGTTCGGGATCTTCGGCCACGGCAACGTGGCCGGGCTGGGCCAGGCCCTGCAGGAGCACCCCGAGCTGCCCTACATCCCCGTGCGCAACGAACAAGCCGGCGTACACGCCGCCGCAGCCTACGCCCGCATGAAGGATCGCCTGGGCTGCTGGGTCTGCACCTCGAGCGTGGGTCCGGGGGCCACCAACATGATCACAGGTGCGGCGCTGGCGACCATCAACCGCTTGCCCGTGTTGTTGCTCCCCGGCGACATCTTCGCCCGCCGCAACGTGGCGCCGGTGCTGCAGCAGCTCGAGTCGCCCAGCTCCCAGGACATCAGCGTCAACGACTGCTTCCGGCCCGTCAGCCGCTACTGGGACCGCATCAACCGGCCCGAGCAGCTGCTCTACGCCCTGCCCGAGGCCCTGCGGGTGCTCACCTCGCCCGCCGAGTGCGGCGCGGTCACCCTGGCCCTGCCGCAGGATGTCCAGGCCGAGGCCCATGACTGGCCGGTAGGCTTCTTCGCCAAGCGGGTGTGGCGGGTGCCCCGGCCCCGCCCCGACGTCACCGCGGTGGCCCGGGCCGCCAGGATGATCTCCCAGGCCACCCGCCCCCTGATCGTGGCCGGCGGGGGCGTCACCTACTCGGGGGCCAACAGCCAGCTGGTAGAGCTGGCCGAGGCCACGGGCATCCCCGTCTGCGTCACCCAGGCGGGCAAGGGGGCCATGCCCGACAGCCACGCCCTGTGCCTGGGAGCCGTGGGGGCCACCGGCACCCTGGCCGCCAACCGCATCGCCGCCAAGGCCGATCTGGTCATCGGCGTCGGCACGCGCTGGTCCGACTTCACCACGGCGTCGAAGACCGCCTTCCAGCACCCCCACGTGCGCTTCGTCAACCTCAACATCACCGACTTCGACGCCGCCAAGCACGGGGGGCTGATGCTGGTGGGCGACGCCCGGGCCACCCTCGAAGAGCTCGGCTTCATGCTGGACGAGCCGGTGGACCCCTCCTACGCCGCCGAGATCGCCCGGGAGCGCGAGCTCTGGCTGGAGATCCGCGAGGGGCTCATCACCCCCACCGGCGCCAAGCCCATGCCCCAAGCCGAGCTGATCGGGGCGATGAACGCCGCCATGGAGCCCCGGGATGTGATCATCAACGCCGCGGGATCGGCCCCGGGAGACCTGCACAAGCTGTGGATGACCGACGACCCCAAGGGCTACCACATCGAGTACGGCTACTCCTGCATGGCCTACGAGATCCCCGCGGGCATCGGGGTCAAGCTGGCCGCCCCGGACCGCACCGTGTGGGTGCTGGTGGGCGACGGCACCTACCTGATGATGTCCGGCGACCTGGCCACCGCGGTCCAAGAGGGCCTGAACCTCAACATCATGCTGGTGGACAACCACGGCTTCGGCAGCATCGGCGGCCTGAGCGAAGGCCTGGGAAGCTCCGGCTTCGGCACCCGCTTCCGCCTGCGCGACGGCGAGCAGCTGGGCGAAGACCTGCTGCCCGTGAACTACGCGGCCCACGCCCGGGCCCTGGGCGCGGTGGTCTTCCAGCCCCAGACCCTGGCCGAGCTGCAGGACGCCATGGCCCAGGCCGTCGCCTTCAGCGGCCCCGCCGTGGTCGTCGTGGAGTGCGACCGCGAGGCCCGGGTGCCCGGCTACGAGAGCTGGTGGGATGTGCCCGTGGCCGAGGTCAGCACCATGCCCAGCGTCCAAGCCGCCCGAGCCGAGTTCGAGGCCCAGGTGGTCAACGAACGCCACCTCCACGCCCTGGACCCCAAGGAGCCCGCATGAGCAGCGCACCCCCCACCCCCTGCTGCTGCCGCCAGCCCCCCGTCCGCCGCCGCGGCCAGCGGATCCGCATCGGCAACGCCCCCTGCTCCTGGGGGGTGCTGGAGTTCGAGCTCGAGGGCCAAGCCGCCGCCGCCGACCAGGTGCTCTGGGAGATGGACAGCGCCGGCTTCGAGGGCACCGAGCTGGGCGACTGGGGCTTCATGCCCACCGAGCCCGAGCCCCTGCGGGCGCTGCTGGGCAAGCACAACCTGGAGCTGGTGGGGGCCTTCGTCCCGGTGGCTCTGGTGGACGAGCGAGCCCACGAGGCGGGCGTGGCCGAGGCCGTCAAGGTGGCACGCCTGCTGGCCGCCCTGAGCGACGAGGCCTTCATCGTGCTGGCCGACGCCAACGGCTCGGTGCCCGAGCGGGTCAAGCACGCCGGCCGCATCCGGCCCGACCAGGGCCTGTCCTCCGAGCAGTGGGCCACCTTCGCCCGCGGCGCCGAGGCCGTGGCCCGGGCCGTCTGCGAGCAGACCGACCTGCGCACCGTGTTCCATCACCACTGCGCCGGCTTCGTGGAGACCCCCGCCGAGGTGACCGCCTTGATGGAGCGCACCAGCCCCGAGCTGCTGGGGCTGTGCCTGGACATGGGCCACTACGCCTTTGGCGGCGGCGATCCCATGCAGGCCCTCGAGCGCTTCGGCGACCGCGCCTGGCACATCCACTACAAGGACTTCGACGCCGAGATCGGTCGCAGGGCCGCCGCCCAGGGGTGGGACTACTTCGAGGCGGTGCGCCAGGGCGTGTTCTGCGAGCTGGGCGCGGGGACCGTGAACTTCGAGGCCATCACCGGCTGGCTGCGGGGCCAGGGCTACGGCGGCTGGATCATCGTCGAGCAGGACGTCCTGCCCGGCATGGGCTCCCCCTTCGAGTCGGCGCGCAGGAACCGGGGGTTTCTGAGAGCGCTGGCGCTCTGAGATCCGCTGGGCGGGAGGATTTCACATCCTCCCGCCACCACCCAGTGCTCAGTGCATGCACCCCATGTACACCTTGGCCTTCTTGATGTACGCGTCGCCGTAGACCTCACGGGCCGCGGGCAGGTGCCTCTTCACCTCGGCCTCGGGGCCCGACGCCACCACCACGATGTACAGCCCCGGGGTGAAGCCCTCGTAGGCCGAAGACCACTCCACGCTCACGAACTCACCGTCGTCGTGGCGGCCCCGGGCCACGTAGCAGGGGTGCTCGAAGCCGTTGTCGGCGCAGGTCTTGGCGTCGAAGCTCAGCCCCTCGGTGGGGTGGGGCTCCACCTCGACCTTGATCTCGAGCGCCAGGGCCTGAGCGGCTTGGCTGGCGGTGCTGCGGGCCGTGTCCCAGTCCTTGCTGGCGGCCACGAGCAGGAAGGCCTTTTCGACCATGGGATCGGGCTGCGCCTCCGGGGTGGGCTCGGCCGCCGGATCGGCGTGGACAGGAGCGGCGAGCAGCAGGGCGAGGGCGACGGTGGCGAGCATGGATTTTCTCCGGCGGTGGGTGAGGCCCATGCTACCCTTCCCGGACCGGGAGGAGAACCATGCGCAGGTTCGCAACAGGTTGCGCCGTCGTGCTGGCGGGGGTTGTGACCACACAAGCCCAGGCCCTTGATTTCTGGGAGCGGCTGGAACCGGACCAGCAGATCGAGCTGGCGGGCTGGACCAGCAGCGAGCTTCAGCTGGTGGACGCCGGCGATCTGAACGGCGACGGCTACGGCGACGTGGCCGTGAGCTACGCCAGGCTGCTGGGCGTGTACCAGGGCAGCGCCCAAGGGCTCGTGCTGTGGCAGGAGCTGGCGGTCTCCACCGACACGCCACTGGCGGCCGGCGATCTGAACGCCGATGGCTACGACGATCTGATCTTCCGCACGGACGGGGTGTCGCTGCAGGCCTACAAGGGGACGCCTGAGGGCCTGGACCTGGAGCACCCGTGGACGCTGCGGCCTGGCGACGATCAGGGCCTGGGCGCCGTGGTGTGCGCGCCGGGCGACGTGACCGGCGACGGCTACGAGGACATCGTGGTGAGCACCGACGATCGCGGCTTCCTGCTGTTCGCGGGCGGCACCGAGGGGCCGAGCTACCAGGGCCACTACGCCGTGGACAGCGTGACGCCAGGCCGAGTCCTGCCCGCTGGGGACGTCGACGGCGACGGCTACCAGGACCTGACGATCCCCGGCGATCAGACCACGCTGATCTACTTCGGATCCCAGGCCGGCTTCCAGGCCGACACCCAGAGGCTCGAGCTCAACGGCGGCCTGGACGCCACCTACGCCTACGCGGTGTCGACGGACGGTGACCTCGACGGCGACGGACGGCCCGAGCTTGTGGCCAGCGACAGCAGAGGTCTGGTGATCCGCGTGTTCCCCAACGTCGACGGTGCCTACGCCTGGAGCACGGCCTCCAGGCTGGCGGGCAGCAGCCAGGCCTTCGGTCAGGCCATGTCCATGGGAGATCTGGACGCCGACGGCTTCGATGAGCTGGCCGCGGGCGCGCCAGGCGGCCAGGGTCTTCGCGGACAGGTCCACGTCTTCGCGGGCGGCGCCGCCGGCGCTGGCGCCCACGGGCTCACCGCGCTGGCGGGGGAGCCGGGCGACCAGCTCGGACAAGGCGTGCTGGTGGCGGGCGACGTCAACGGCGACGGCTACCGAGACCTGATCGCCACCACCACAGCCCCGGAGCTGTGGCTCTGGTACGGCGGAGCCTGGGTGGGAGCCGCACGATGAAGGGGCGGATCCAGACGGCGGCACACAGACTGCTCCCCTACCTTGGCCTGGTCGCGCTGGCCGGCTGCCAGTGCTCCACCGAGCCCCTCGGCGACAGCGACGCGCCCCCCGGCGCCTCCTGGACCCCGGTCTCAGGCCCCGTGCTCGCGGGCCGGATCGGCGGCCGCGCTGGCCTGGGTCTCAGCGCTGGCGATCTCGACGGCGACGGCATGGACGAGCTGTTGGTGGCCGAATGGAACGACGCCTGGGCCTGCACCACGGACGAGGGCTGCGCCACCGCCTGGCTGCTCACCGTGCCCACCGAGGGCGGCGCCCTGGACGAGCGAGCCTCGGCCTGGTTCAGCGCCAGCAGCGAGGCCTTGTCCCAGGGCACCTACGACCTGCAGCGCGACATGGCCTTCCCCGGCGATCTCAACGGGGACGGGACCCACGACATCCTGCTGTTGGCCGACCGCTGGGAGGACGAGGACCAAGCCTACGACCCCGACGCCCAGGTCTTCCTGCTGTGGTCCAGCCCCTTCGCAGGCGAGATCACCCGCGAACAGGCCGTGGCCATGATCGACCCCATGCCCACCGTGCAGGACCACGCCCCCTGCGACGTGGACGGCGACGGCCAGGTGGATCTCTGCACCAACGGCGGCCTGCTGCGGGGCCCCCTGACCGGAGAGCACTACGCCCACCAGCTGGAGTGCGACTTCAGCAACGACTACTTCTGGTACGAGAGCGGCGTGTCGCGCTTCGTCGAGGCTGGCGCCATCCTGGGTGACTTCGCACAGGGCCTGGCGATCACCCACACCTCCCAGGGCTGGGAGGACGGCCCCAGCACCGCCCTGCGCACCATCGGCGGCGAGGAGGACCCCTGCGCCCGCCAGGCCACCCAGAGCTACCCCGGCAACGACGGCGAGAACAACGACGCCGGCTGGCTGGCGCGAGACATCGTGGTCGACGGCGACATCGCCAGCGGCGCCAACGACGACTTCCTGCTGGTTGGGCAGCTCGAGGGCCTACGCCACCTGGCGGTGTTGACCTACCTGCGGGTGGACCCCATGGACGAAGCGCCCATCACCATCATCTCCGACTACGCCGGCGGCAGCCGCGACACCGCCCTGGTCGCCGACTTCGACGGCGACGGCCAGGACGACCTGGCCTGGGCCAGCACCGGGGGCTGGGTCTCCATCCTCCGCGGCCCCTTGGCCGAAGGCGAGCACCGCGAGCTCGAGGCGGACGTCATGCTCGTCGGCGCCCACGAGCCGACCTGCGAGGGCTCGGACTGCTCCGTCCCCGACGGCTTCGGCACGGCCATGGCCGCTGGCGACTTCGACGGCGACGGCCGGGACGATCTGGCCATCGCGGCGCCAGGCGACGACGACACCCCGGGCAAGGTCTTCATCGCCTGGGGCGGCGGGCTGTAGCGAGCGGGCGTGGCCCAGCGGGCTACCACGGGCAGTCCCCCACCCGGCAGGCGTTGCGATCCACTCGACCCTCGATGCCGTCCACCCGGCCGATGTTCGAGTACTGCCACACCTCGGCTGGAAGGGGCGCCTCCATGCCCAGGGGGTGGTGGATGGCGCGCACCCACAGCCGCTCGCCCACCAGCAGGGTGATGTGGTCCCGGATCAGCTCCCCCGTCACATAGACCATGGGGCGCTGGCCGGCGGCAGCCTCGACGGCGTCCATGAACCGCTCGAGCTCTGTCCCCAGGCTGGCGCTGTCCGGGAGCCGGTCGCAGTTGCCTCCATACTCGAGGTCCACCACCGGCGGCAGCTCACCTTGGGCCAGGGGCACGGTCGCGAGGAAGTTGGCCGCCTGCTCCGCCCCAGGACGGCAGAAGGTGAAGAAGTGGTAGGCGCCCCGGGGGATGCCGGCCCTGCCCGCGCCTTCCCAGTTCTCGACGAAGCGCGGGTCCACCCAGTCGCCCCCCTCGGTGGCCTTGATCCACGCGAAGCGCACGCCGTCGTCGGCGACCACAGGCCAGTCGATGGCGCCCTGGTGGTGGGACACGTCGATGCCCTGGACCCAGCTCGGGCCCCAGGGACGCCACCGATCCCGCAGGGCGGGAACCAGCAGCATGGCCGCTGCCGCCAGCAGCAGCGCGACCAGGGAGATGAGCACGACACGACGCATGGCACGAGCCTCCGGCATGCACGGTGGCAATGCAAGGGCCATGCCGTCGGGAAAGCCCCTCCCATCGCACCGCCGGCCCCAGCGATCTATGTTCGATAGCGTCGACGCGATCCCGCCCATGACCGGCCATCATCAAGGCCTCGTGTTCCCGTGGTAGGCTGGATGGTGTCAGGCCACTCTCAGCGTGGGGGAGTCATGCGGCGAACGACCTTGGCCATGTTCTCGGTGATTTTTCTGGCGGTGGCCCTGCCCCAACCCGCCGTGGCCCTCCCACAGCCCGCCGTGGCGACCAACCGCGATGACATCGGCATCGGGGCGACGGTCACCACAGGCGACATCGGGGCCTGGCCCACGGGCCTCTACCTGGGCACCCCCGACGAGGACATCGCGGTGCGGCTGCTCTGGAGCAGAGGGGATGGCGATCGCGCCAGGCTGCGTTCCTGGTCCATCGAGGGAGGCTACTGGGGGCCGGCTCCTGGCTTCACCGTGGACGAGCCCACCCTGTGGGACCTGCGCTACGGGCCCAAGAAGCGAGAAGAGGACATCGACGACGACGAGCACCGGAAGTGGTTGCCCGCCCCCTACTTCACCGTAGGGAGTGACAAGAACCGCGCCCAGCGCTTCTGGTACCGTTCCGACGCCACCTACCTCTGGAACTTCGCCTCCTACGCCGACGTACCTGTCGCCAAGGGCTACATCGGCCCCCTTGTCGGGGCCAGCCTCAGGGTGCTCTACCCCCCCAAGGACAGCGCAGACCTGAGCGCGAGCGGATCCGCCAGCCTGGTGGGCGGGCTCCTGGCTGGCGGCGTCATCGCGGACTGGGTGCTCATCAACGGCGCCGGACGTTTGATCCGCTCACCCTTCTCCGAGGGACACACCATCCTCGATGCCGGCGCCCTCGCCACCCTGGACTTCACCCCCCACGGTGCCCCGCTGGCCATCCAGCTCACGGGCAAGATCGAGCAAGAGCTGGGGTCGGGCGCAGCGCTGAACTGGAGCGCCGGCCTGACCGTGCTCATCGTCCGGGAGTTCTGACCCGTCAGATCCACACATAGCCTCCGCAATCCTCGACAATCCAAGCTCCGGCCGGCCTGTCGGGGCGACGAGGACCGTCGAACTCCACACGCCCCACTTCGGCGGCTCGCTTTCGACCCCGATCCGATTAGGAGGCGCGCGCCACCCGGCGCCCCATGCCACCCGGAGGCTGCATGCCCTGGTTCTTCCTGCTCATCACCGGCCTGTCCCAGGCACAGGACCCCTGCACGCCCGGCGCCTCGAGCTGCGTCCAGGACCTGGCCCCCATCGTCCAGGCCCTGGGCGAGCAGCACAAAGGTTCCTGGGTCCCCCGCATCGGAGACTTCCGCAGCACGGCCACCGACAGCACCGGCCTGGTGGACTTCCCCTGGGAGCAGCCCGGCGACAGCATCGGCTTCGAGCTGCGGGTCTACGACGCGGAGCAGCCTCAGCAGCTGCAGGCCCAGGTCTGGACCAACGTGGACCACAACGACGATCTGTCCCTGTTCGACGCCGTCGACATGCGCTTCGACCGCTGGGAGGGCGGCGCCGCGGTCTACCGGGCGGAGATCCCCGTGCACAAGCTGGGAAACTACCGTGCGGTCGGGCGCATCTCCCGCGACGGCGGCGCCAGCTGGGACTGGATGGGCGCCCAGGGCATCGCCGACCTGCGCTTCCGCCCCCGGGACGAGCGCCACGACGCCCTGAACATGGCCGAGATCAACGTGGGCATGCTGAACTTCGACCCCACCACCGGCCGCTACGGCACCTTCGCCGACATGATGGAGCACGGCTCCCCCGGCACCAACGGGCGCTACACCCTGGAGTGGCTGGCGGCCCAAGGCAAGACCGCTATCTGGATGATGCCGCCCTTCGAGGTCTCCAAGTGGGACGGCCGCCACCCCAGCGACGACGCGGGCAGTCCCTACGCCGCCAAGGACTTCTTCACGGTCAACCCCGAGCTGTCCCGCGCCGCCCAGGGCATGGAGGGTGAGGCCGCCCGCCAGGCCGCCAACGACGAGTTCCAGGCCTTCATGGACCGCGCCCACCAGCTGGGGATCAAGGTGGTCCTGGACGTGGCCCTGAACCACGTGGGCCACGACCACCGCTTCCGCGACCTGTTCGTCACCACCGACGCCGACGGCAACGAGCACCGCGAGGTGCGCCTGAACGACTTCTCCCAGGTCACCGTCACTCCCGCGCAGGCCGAGCAGGTCCAGCAGGCCCTGATCGACGACCAGCCCGACACCATGGAGCGCGTGGCCCCCTGGCTGTACGGCTCGGCCGCGGGCGACCCCCACGGCGCCGCGGGCCCCCAGGACAAAGCCGCCGGCGGCTGGTTCGAGTGGAACGACGTGGCCCAGCTCAACCACGGGCGCATGCGCTACGGCTACAACTGGTGGGACGTGGACCCCACCGCTGAGAACCTCGCCGTGCAGGAGTGGCTCACCCGGGTGCTGCGCTTCTGGGCGGTGGACATGGGCGTGGACGGCTTCCGGCTGGATCACCTCACCGGCCTGCCCCTGCGCCTGCTCGAGCACGGCATCAGCGAGGCCCAGGCCGACGTGGACCGCCACACCCCCGGGCGCAGCCTGTTCGTGATGGGCGAGGACTTCCACACCAACACCGACACCCGCCACTGGCTGGACGCCGGCCAGGGCGGCTGGTACCACGAGTTCCTGGCCGCCCGCAGCCCTGGGGACCTGCAGCGGGTGCTCGAGCACCCCTGGTTCCACGACCTGACCAACCTGGACAGCCACGACGAGGAGCGCTTCCAGCAGCACTTCGGCGACGACCTGCAGGCCGGCGCACGCATCAGCAACCTGCTCGAGCTCATGGGCGGCCCGTACGCCGAGCTGGCCGGCGACGAGCTGGGCAGCCGAGAGAAGCTGCGCTTCAAGCAGTACGCCGGCGTGGACGTGCTGGCAGAGCCCAGCCAGGAAGCCCTCGCCCTGGCCCAGAGCAACGCCCGGGTGGGCATGGCTCGCAAGGTCCTGCCGGCCCTGCAGGACGACAACCGGGACTGGCTCCAACCCCAGCGCGGCGGACCTGACGACGCCCTGGTGGCGGTGGGCCGCACCGCCGACGACCTCAGCGAGAACCCCGTGGTGGTCTTCGCCAACCTGTCCAACACCGAGCGCCGCAGCAACGCCTTCGAGCTCGGCGGCGAGCTGGCCGCCCGCATCGACCCAGAGCGCGACTACATGGCCTACGATCGCCTGGCTACCGACCCCGCAGCCCCCTTGTGGGACAAGCCCATCTCCGGCCGCAGGCTGCTGTCGAGGGGCATCTACGCCGCCGTGGACCCCTACGGGATCCAGGTGGTAGAGCTCGAGGCCGTCGACGAGGAATAGCGCTGGACGCTACCAGCTCAGCTGCCCCACCAGGTGGGGGTGGTCCTTGCGGGCGTGGCGGACCTCGAAGTCGCAGCCCACGGCTCCCTCTGCCAGCGGCCGCTGGCGCAGGGCGACCGAGCCCGGCATCAGCAGCGGCTTCTTGAAGCTGGCCTGGACCCGATAGGCCTCGGGCAGCTCGGGCAGCCCCGACTCGACCCAGGCCAAGGCCCGGGCCAGGGTCCACATGCCGTGGGCGATGGGCTTGGGGAAGCCGAAGAGCTTGGCCAAGACCCCGTAGAGGTGGAAGGGGTTGTAGTCGCCGCTCACCCCGGCGTAGCGCCGGCCCGTGTCGCCCGGGACCTCCAGGGCCTGGGGCTCGGACCAGCCGCCGCCGTCCTGGACCGGGGGGAGCTTGGCGCTCCCTGTCTTGCCCGCCCGGGTGGCCTTGCCCCTCGAGATGAGGCCGGCCGTGCCCTGCCACACCGGCTGCCCGGCCTGCTCCGCCAGCATGGCGACCTCAACCTCGAAGCCGCGCCGGGTCTGCATCACCCCCGCCAGGGAGCAGCGCAGATCCAGCACCGCGTCGGGGGCCACGGCCCGGTGCCGCTGCATGGTCTGGCCCAGGTGGATGACCCCGAAGGGGCTGAACGGGAAGCTGGGGGCCAGCACGATCTCCACCATCAGGCCCTGGAACAGCGTCTCCATGAAGCTCGAGGGCACCGCCTCGCCCACGCCATAGCCGCAGACCTCACGGTACCGAGCCACCACCTCCGGGAGGAGCGCGCGCCCGGGGTGCTCGATGACGATGGGGCCCAGGGCCTGGCGCGCGGGCCCGCTCATCTCACCCTGGGGCCTGCCGGCGCGGCCGATGGCGCGGGCGTACTGCCCGGGGATGGAGATGCTCCCGCGCACCAGCGCGCGATGCTCGGGGCCGTCCAGGGGAACGGCTCGGGGAAGCTCGGTCATGGTCATGGGCTCGGCTCCTGCAGAGGAGCTCCACTTATGGCGCTCCCAGGACCCCGGCCTCCACACAGCGGCCGATCACACAGGGCAGCAGCAGCCAAACGGCCGACGCCTCACGGCCGCACCATCAGCGCACCCACCGCCAGCTCAGCTTCGAGAAGACCTGCCAGCCGAGCTCGTCGGCCGCGTCCTGGTCCACGCCCCCACCCAGGTAGACGGCCCGACCAGGCGAGGGCTCCCAGGCCAGCAGGGCCAGCCCGGAGTGCTCGTCGTCCAGGCTGCTGCGGTCCAGCACCAGGCGAGCCCACAGGGCGCGGCTGGCGAACAGCTCGAGCTTGGCGCGGCCCACCCAGCCCGCGTAGAGCTCGCGCTCATCCAGCTCCATGCGCTCCCACGCCCCCTCGAAGCTCAAGGCCGCGCGACGCCCGGGGCTGATGCGCAGGCCCCCGTAGGCCTGGGAGTAGCCGCCCACCACAGCCTCGGCGTAGTACGGACCCTGGCCCAGCTCGACCCCGGCCTCGACCTGCAGCCACTGCAGCGGAGCGCCCTCGAGCTCCACCTGCACCTGGTCGTAGACCAGCGTGGCGGCGCCGTACAGCTCCTGCTCCCGAGTCACCTCGACACCCAGGACCATGGCGTTGCGGAAGTAGAGCGAGACCGTGGGCTCCACAACCAGCTCGCGCAGGGCTCCATCGCTGGGCCGCCAGGCGATCCCCGCGTTGACGGGCATGAAGGTGATGCGCCGCAGCGGCCCCTTGTCAGGAAAGAAGCGGTACCCAGCCCAGGCGCCCTCGAACCAGGAGTCGGCGTAGACCTGGTACCCATTCTCGGCGCGGAAGTCCTGGTGCACCACCACCGACTCCAGCCCCGCCAGCCAGCGGCGGCTGCCGTGGTCCACGAGCAACGCGGCGGCCGGGGCCAGCTCGGTGGCGCCGTCGGCATAGTCGGTGAGCGAGCCGATCACCGCGCCCTCCACCGCCCAGGCGTCCGCCACCCGCGCGCGGCCGTCCACCGCCAGCACCCGGTTCCCCAGCCGGGAGCCGGTGATGGTCTTGTCGCTGTACAGGGCGCCGAGGTAGCCGTCCCGGCCCACGGCCCGGCGCAGGCGCAGCGCGGTGTCCAGGGTGGCATGGCGGGCGCCATCGACCCCCAGCTCGGCCTCGCCCCAGCCTCCACCCTCCGAGAAGCTGTCCGCGGGCTCGGCGTCCAGCACGTGCAGGGCCGCCACGGTCCAGCCGCCGGCCTCCACCGTGGCCCGGGCACCGTAGCGCGGCGTGGTCATGGAGCGGGTGTAGACCAGGCTCCCGTAGGGGCCGTCGAACCACTCCCGGCCTTCGGTGAAGAAGGGGCGCTTCTCCTGGTAGCTCAGGGCGTAGCGCCGGTTGATCTCGAGCTGGTAGGCGTCGGTCTCGACCTGGGAGAAGTCCGGGTTGACCGTGAGCAGTCCAGCCACCGCTGGAGAGGGATCGAAGCGCGCCGTGAGGCCTGGCGCCACCCCCTGGAACCCCCAGCGATCCAGCGCGGGGCCGTCCTGGGTCCACCCGAAGACCAGGCTGGGTGTGATGGTCAGGCCCAGGCCTCGATCCACGGTGCCCGGGCCGTTCAGCAGGTTCTCCTGCACCAGGATGCCGCTGACGTCCGGGTCTCGCACGGGCCAGGAGGCCCGCTCCCCGGTGCGGCCCGAGGAGCGCAGCAGGCTGACGCCCACCGGCCCCAGCTCGGCAGGGTGACGCACCGTGCGCCAGGGGATGCGCAGCTCCACCTCGTAGCCGAACTCCGTGAGCTGTCCCGAGCTCTCCCAGGCACCGTCCCAGGACATGGCGTCGTCGTGGCCTGCCAGGCGCGTGGCGTCGGCCTGCACACCCAGGGGGTTGACCAGGAACATGTAGGCCCGCTGGGCCTGGCCGGCGGGGTCCAGGTAGATGCCGGCCCAGTCGTCTCCCCAGAAGCCATCGCGCCGGGTGAGCCGGGCCCGCACGCGGTCGGGCTGCGGATCTTCGACCCGGTAGTGCAGGTACAGCGCGTCGCGATCCACCAGCAGGCGCGCCACCGCGTGGACCTCGGGCTCGCCCTCGGCGGAGGGGAAGTAGACCGTCCAGTCGTCGATCACCAGGGCCTGCTTCCAGGCGGGCTCGCTGGCCTGGGCGTCGATGACGATCCGAGCGTCCTCCACAAAGGGCAGATCGACGTCCAGGGCCACGGGCATGAGCTCACTCCAGGATCGCAGGGCCACTATCGCGCCGACGGGCCGTGGACTGCACCGACGGGGCCTGTGGACCGATAGGGCTGGTATACTGGTGCGCCACTGCGGCGGCCCCGCGGAGGCACGCCCGATGCCAGCGCTGACCGATCCATGAACGCCTACTGTCTGAACTGCTTGGGGGAGCATCCTCCGGCGCTGTGCCCCGACGAGATCGGCGAGCACCTGTCCCAGGCCACCTGGGTGGCGCAGGAGATCAACCTCGAGGCCCTGAGCTGGAAGCGCCAGACCCCCCAGGCCGAGGGCTGGCGAACCCGGCTGGCGGACGACAACGACCCAGAGGCACGCACCAAGCCGGTGTCCAACGGGGCGTTGATCGACCAGCTGAGCCACCGCTTCACCCTCACCCACGCGCTGGCCATCGAGGCGCGCCATGCCGCCGTCCTGGATCGGGCGCGCAAGCAGCGACGCCTGCGCCCCGAGGTGGCGAGCCGGGTGGATGAGCTCATCGGCCAAGCCGACGCCGTGCTGGGCACCAACGCCCGCGACCGCACCGCCCGGGCACGCCGCTTCCTCGAGGCCGCCAGCGATCTGGACACCCAGGATCCCCGCGTCCACCTGCGCCTGGGCTTCGTCCTGGCGCGAGACGGACGCCACGAGCTCGCGGTCTCGGCGTTCCAGCAGGTGGCCGACGTGCTCCCAGCCGGCGCCGCACCTGGGCTCGCGGGCAGCGCCCGGCTGCTGGCCTCCCGCGCCAGCTCCCTCGCCGATCACTACAAGGACGCCTGGGAGCTGGCCCTGGCCGCCGAACAGGCCATCCCCAACGATGGCGGCGTACACTACCAGAAGGCCCTGGTGGCCTCCCGCTACGCCCAGGCCAACCGCAGCGTGAAGATCTGCCTGCGCCGCGCCATCGACCTCGACCCCCTCTACTTCACGCTGGCAGCGCTGGACCCCGCCTTCGAGCAGACCACCTGGGCCGCCGCGGTCCAGCCCCTGCTGCAGGAGATGGAGGACGAGAGCGTCCAGGCGCTCATCGAGCGGCGGGACGCCTGCCAGGACCTGTTCCGGGAGCTGGACGACATCACCGCCACCCCGGGCTTCGACAAGCTGCCCGCCAGCACCGGGGGCGCCACCGAGGCCGGGCACAACGCCCAGGCCGAGACCCACAGCCTGCTGGGGTGGACCCGCAGCCAGCTGGCATCGGTCGAGACCAGCTTCGAGCAGGGGCCGGCCTCGCGCAGCGGAGCCGACGGACGCCTGCACCAGGCACAGCAGCGGCTCAAGCACTGGATCGTCACCTGGCAGCGCGCCTTGCTGGAACACATCAAGGCCCAGGCCGCCAGAGCCACACCCAGCGACGACAAGGCCCTGCCCCCCTCGGCCGCCCGGCACATCCAGCGCCTCACCGAGCTGCAGGCCCAGCTCGAGCAGATCGAGCTCGGGGTCACCCGCAGCGACGCCCTGCTGGACCTGGCGCGGCAGGTGGCCCGCGAGACCCACGCCCTGGACCAGCTGCGCAAGCCCAAGGCCCCCCCCAAGCCCAAGGCCCCCTCGAGGCTCATGGCCACCCTGGGGCAAGTGGGCTTCTACCTGGCCGTGACCGCGGCCGTGCTGGCCGCCCTGGGGGCCGACCTGCTGGTCCTGAACAGCCACAGCTTCCTCGACCACCCCTTCTGGGCCACCGCCGGCAGCGCCGCCTTCACCGTCTACCTGCCCGAGCTGGTGGCCCGGCTCACCCGCCCGCGCACCGCCGGCGCCAGCTGGCGGCTGCACGAGCTGGCCTTCCTCCCGGCCTACCTGCTCTTTCCTGTGTTGCCGGCGGCCTGGGTGGTCCACGCCTTCCCCACCGTCGGCATGTTCCTGCTGATGATGGGCGTGTGCGCCCTGATGAGCCTGCTGCTCATCGTGGGGGTCACGGGCCGGCGCTGACCATCGGGTCGGGGGAGGGGTTTCCCAGGCCGCAGGCGACGCCGCACGGGCGGGCGGCTACACTCGGCGCTGCCATGGAACGCACCCCCACCCGCTCGCCGCGACCCCACACCATGGCCTGGCTCGCCCTGGCGTCCACGGCCCTGTCGGCCTGCGACCCGGAGCCCACTGTCTTTCCCGACCGCACCGCCCTGATCCTGGTGATGGACGGGGTGCGCCTCGAGGAGTCCCTGGGCGACGATCCCTCCTCGGCCACCGGCGAGCAACCCTCCGACTTCCTGCCGAAGATCTGGGACGAGCGCCTGGGCGTCGGCGTGCGCTCCACCCAGGCCTGGAGCCTGTCCGCCACCACCACCGTCCCGGCCCACGCCACCATCCTCACCGGCCGGCGCCTGCCCCTGGCCAACTACCCCATCGGCGGCGATCCCGGCGTCTACCGGGTCACCCTGCCCACCATCGGCGAGCTGCTGCGCCAGGCCGACGCCAGCGTCACCGCGGCCGACAGCGTGCTGGTGGCCAACACCAAGCTGCCCATGGCCCTGACCTACAGCCTATGGCCCGGGCTGGGCGAGCCCGCAGCGGCCGAGTACCTCCACGTCACCCAAGGCGACCAGGGCGAGAAGACCTCCCAGGACGACAGCGACGTGCTGGAGGTCCTCGAGCAGCGGCTCAGCGAGCACGCCGTGCGCCTGGGGCTGGCCAACCTCCACCAGGTGGACCGCTCCGGCCACTACGGCGAAGACGTCGAGCACCTGGACGACATCCGGGCCCTGGACCGGCCCATCGCCAGGTTCTGGCGCTGGCTGGACCGGCACGATGGCTACGCCGACGACACCTGGGTCCTGCTCACCTCCGACCACGGCCGCCACAGCGAAGCCTCGAGCGACCCGCCCTGGCGCCACCACGGCTGCGCCTGCAACGGGTGCCGGCGGGTGCCCTTCCTGCTCACCGGGCCCGGGGTGCTCGCGGGCATAGACGCCGATGGCCCCGTGCTGCTGGTGGACTTCGCCCCCACCCTGGCCGCGCTCCTGGGCGTCGAGCTGCCCTGGGCCGACGGCCTGGTGCGCGACGACCTGTTGGAGACGCCCACGGGCATGCCCTCCCGCTCGGGCCTGGCCGACCTGGCCCTGGCCGGGGAGCTCCAGGCCGAGATCCGCTACCTGGACCACCCCGCCCACCGCAGCGAGCTGTGGGTCGCGGGCCAGCGCCTGTCGGACCCTGGCGCCATCGCGGTGGAGGCCGCCGCCATGGCCACCGACGGCTCCAGCCACTGGCTGTGCTTCCGCGAGGTGACGCTGGCCCCTGAAGAGTCCGAGACCGCCTGGGTGCCCCGCTGCCTGCAGAGCGACGATGCAGGCGACAGCTGGCGAGCCCTGGGCTTCCCCGTGGACCGGGTGGGCCCCTACTGGCGTCCCGCCATGGCCGTGGGCACAGACGGCATGCTGGTGGTGGCCTGGGCCCACGACCCCAACGGCCTGGCCACCGAGAGCTGGGCCACCGAAGAGAGCGACATGAGCGTGGACCTCGCCCGCTGGGACGGCCGCGGGTGGCAGCGGTCCTCCGCCGTCGGAGAGCACAGCTTCCCCCAGGACGCCGCCCTGTTGCCGTCCGCCGGGGGAGCCTGGGTGGCCGTGGGCACCAGCGGCATCGGCAACGAGGCCCGCCACGAGCGCGACGTGCACCTGGGCTTCGCGGAGCTGGGCAGCAGCGGGATCTCCTGGGGCGCCCTCCACCCCGCGGCGCTCGGGGAGCTGGCCGGCGACTCCGAGCACTGGCGCCTCGAGTACCCCGCCCTGGCCGCCGGGCCCGACGGCCTGGTGCTGCTGGCGGCCAGCGGCTTCGTGGATGACGGCAGCGTGGCCGTGGTGGCCGCCACCCGGGACGGCCGCAGCTGGGAGAGCCGCGGCGCGGTGCAGTTGCCCACCCGGCTGATGCCCCACCTCGGCCCCGTCTGGCTGGGGGGGCAGCCCGTGTGGGCCACCGTCGACCCCGCCACCCAGCAGGCCTGGCTCTGCACCGGCCTTCCCGGCGCCGAGCCCGTCTGCGCCGACGCCGACACCCCCCGCATCCTGCGCATGCAGGCCCACCAGGGTCGGCTGGTCGCCATCGTCGATGCCGCCGTGGGCCAGTGGGAGCAACGTTCCTGGTCCGCCGAAGAGCTGGGGATCAGCTCCTCGACACCGTGAACATCCGATAGGAGGGCATCGCTGCCCCCGAGCCCCGAAGGACCCCCATGCTGACCATCGACCCCCACCCGCTCCTCGACCTGCGCGCCTTCGTCACCACCTGGCCCGCGCCCCTGGGTGAGCTGCCCGCCCCCGCCTGGCTGCAGGCGCTGGCCGCCATCGACGCCGAGGTCCCGTTCTCACCCTTCGACGACGCCATCAAGGGGGCCGTCCGCGACCTGCTGCGCCACGGCGGCTTCAAGCCCGCCGGTCGCTCCAAGCCCTGCAACGAGTACATCCGGGGGGTGGCCGCCAAGGGGAACTTCCCCCTCATCAACGCCGCAGTGGACGCCACCAACCTGGCGGCCCTGCACGGCTGCCTGCCCGTGAGCACGGTGGACCTGGACAAGCTCTCCGAGCCCCTGCGGGTGGGCATCGCCCCCGAGGGTGCCCGCTATGTCTTCAACATGTCCGGCCAGGAGATCGACCTGAAGGGCCTCATCTGCCTACACGACGCCGCCGGCCCCTGCGCCAACTCCGTCAAGGACTCCCAGCGCGCCAAGACCACCGACGAGAGTCGCCGCACCATCACCGTGATCTGGGGAACCCGGGAGCTGCCGGGCAGGGCCCAGGCCGTGCTGGACTGGCACGTTGCGCTGAACGAGAGGCTTGGGGGGCAGTGCGAGCGGGTCTGATCCCTCAGTCCAGCCCGTAGATCACATACGCCCCACCATGGCTGACGCCATCCACCTTGGCGTTGGCCGCGCCCACCAGCAGGTCCATCACGCCGTCGCCGTCGCCGTCCGCCACCGAGACCGAGCCGCCGGCGTTGTCCTCGGGGGACTCCGCATGCCAGCGGGCGTGAGCGTCGGCGAGGGACACGGTGCCGCTGACCGGGCCGTGCACGACGTAGACCGCGCCGCCCTCGCGCCAGAACACAGACGCGTCGCGGGCGCCGATGACCATGTCGGCGTGGCCGTCGCCGTCGAGATCGCCGGTCGCAGCCATCGCGTAGCCGGGCAGGTCGTGTCCGTCCTCGCCCTCGAGGCGTCCACCGGCATCTGCCAGGCTGCCGCCACTCGTGGCGGGGCCCGCCAGCAGGTAGACCGTGCCCCGCTCGGACGTGCCGGCGTACAACGCCTGGATCGCCAGGTCCCCCAGCCCGTCGCCGTCCACGTCCCCGACTCCCGCCAGGGTCGCGCCGGCGTAGTGGGTCTCGCCCTCGCCCAGCCAGATCGCGTCGGCATCGGAGAGCTCAACGGCGCCGACCACCCCGCCCACGAAGACGAACACCGCGCCGGCATTTCTGGCCACAGCGTCGTCGCTGTCGTTGGAGAGCACCAGGTCGTCGAGCCCGTCTCCGTCGAGATCGGGGACGCCCACAGCGGCACTCACGACGTCGCTGGTGAAGGTGGCCAGCGCGACATCGACGACCGAGCCGGTCCCCATGAGCGCATCCAGCGACAGCAGGTAGGCCCGATCCTCGCCCTCCGCAGGCAGCATGAGTTCGCCCATGCCGTCCCCGTCGCTGTCAAAGCCGACGCAGAGAGCCGAGCCGATCTCGTCTCCGTCCTGGCCGAGCAGTACCGCCTCCGCGTCCTCCGGGCCCAGCTCGCCACTGAAGGCACCCGCGAACAGGTAGACCGCACCGGCGCTCCCGCCGCCGCTGTCCTCCCGTCGAGCGCCCACCAGCAGATCCGCCAGGCCGTCACCCGTCAGATCACCGGGCGCCGCGAGAGACCCGCCCAGCAGATCGTCCGCGGCACCTCCGAGGATGCGGGCGGTGGCGTCCGCCAGGGACAGCTCACCGCTGACCGGCCCCGACACCAGGTAGGCCACCCCCTCGTAGCCCTCGGCACCGTCCGCCGAGGGGGCTCCCACGGCCAGGTCTGCCACCCCATCACCGTCCACGTCACCGACCCAGCACACGCTGGCCCCCGCGCCCTCACTCGGCGCCACCCCCCGCAGGATGGCATCAGCACCAGCCAGGCTGCCCTCGCAGACATCCTCGTCCACATCCCCGTCGCAGTCGTCGTCCACGCCATTGCAGGACTCCCACGCCAGCGGGTTCACGTCGAAGTCCGTGTCGTCGCAGTCGCCGGGCTCGCGCACGTAGCCGGAGAGCGCCTCCTCGGAGTGCAGCCCGTCGATGGTGACCCCGAAGCCATCGCCGTCGTTGTCGGGGAACCAGTTGGGATCGGGAAGCGAGGGCGTGGTGTCGCCGGTCTCGCCGCCCGTCTCCACCGGGCTGTCCGGGGGCTCGCTGTCCCGGGTGTCGTGGGTCTCGGGGCTGGAGTCCCCGCTGTCCGGCGTGATCTTGGACCCGGTGTCGTCCTTGTCGCCGCAGCCTGCCAGCAGCAGGCCGAGGCCCAGGGCCAGCGGGGCGCTACCAGGACGTGCCACCGCGGCCTCCATAGGCGCCGATGTCAGCCGGCCCGCCGTCAGCGTCCTGGGTGTCCGCCGATCCTGCATCCTCGAGCTGGGAGCCCGGCGCCAGAGAGAGATCCCAGTCCAGGGGATCGGCCGCGCTCACATCCACGTAGTCAGGCTCCACCGAGATGTTGCCCTCGGTTCCCACCGGGTCGTCCAGGCCCCAGACATCCGTGCTGCCGTTGTCGAACAGCAAGCAGTGCCGCAGTTCCACCCCGCCGCCGCGGAGGTTCAGCCCCTCGCCACGGGTGGTGGGGTCGGATGTGTCCGAGATGATGTTGCCGGTGATGGCCGTGTTCACCAAGGTGGCCGTGCTGTCCATCAGGTCCAGCCCGGCCCCCAGGGAGCCGTCCCCACCGCCGATGTTGCCGTGGATGGTGGCGTTCTGCAGGCCGAGGTGGCTCATCTGCGCGAACACACCCAGGCCGTAGAGCGACCCACCGCTGTCCGCCTGGTGGCCCGCGACGATGACGTTGTGGCCGTACAGCGTGGCGCTGTACATGTAGATCCCGAGGCCCGCTCCGCGCCAGACCGAAGGGCGGCCGTTGTCCACGATGGCCACGTTGGCCATCACCACATCGCCATAGGACAGGTACAGCCCGTCGCCGTAGCTCGGATAGCTCCCCCCCTGGTTGCCGGTGATGGTCACCCGCTCGAGCCAGGCGCTGGAGCTGCCGAGGTACAGGCCCGCGCCCTGGGTCGAATTTTCGTAGTGGGCACCTGCGATGTTGTCCCGGATCACCACGTCGATGAGGGTCGGGTCAGCCCAGTTGCTGACGTAGACACCCGCACCGGCCGCGCCATAGTAGCCGTAGACCTCGTTGCCTTCGACAACGACAGAGCGCAGGGTGGGCGACGCACCGACGATGTACAGGCCGCCGCCGTAGCTGCTGTTGCAACCGTACTCGCTGCACACACCGCCCGTGATCGCGAACCCCCGCAGCTCCGCGTCCGGCCCCTCGCCGCTGACGAAGCTCACCACCGGCCCGGGACCGTCCGCGTCGATGGTCGTGACCGCGGCACCGTAGGCCCCGATGAGGAGCAGATCCTTGCCGGAGAAGTCGAGGGTCTCGTACCAGGTTCCCGCTTCCACGCAGATGGTGTCGCCACTGCTGGCCGCGTCGATGGCGTCCTGGATGGACGGATGGTCCGTGGGCACCCAAGTGGCAATCGCGCAGTCCGGGTCCTCCGGCACGGCCAAGCCGGTGTCCCCGCTGTCGAAGCCCGTATCTGGCACGGGCCCCGAGTCCGGTGGCGGGGGTGGCGCGCCGGGGAAGGCCGTGTCCGCCGGCGGCAGGCAGCCGGCCAGCAACAGCGGCGCAAAGATGCGGCCAAAACGATCCATGTCAGCCCCGATCAGTGTCCGTGAACACCATACCAGTAACGCCACTCGAAGCTGGCCCCCAGTGACGCACCGGCCGCCTGATAGCAGGCCACACGCGCCGCGATCTCGCTGGCATCGCCATCGTGAATCCCCATACTGTCGACAGTGAAGTACTCGACGTTCAGCTGCACCGACGCCAAGTGGGGGCCCGCATCCTCCACCACCGCGAGCCAACCCAGGGCGTCGTGGCAGTCCCACGAGGTGTCGACTCCCAGGTGGTCCTGGATGAGCAACCATGAGATCCGCGGCACGCCCTCGAGCAGGTCGGCGATGGCGGCCCGCACGGACGAGGTGTTGGCCGCTCCGGGGGTCACCCAGAAGGTCGGCGACCAGGCCTGGGCCATGCCCGGGTTCAGGGCATTGAGATCGTTGCTGTGCTGAAGCAGCAGGGCCTCGTAGGCCGCCCGGTAGCTGGTGTCGGTCATGGCCTCGAGGTGGGCCTCGTAGCTGATGTAGCCGTGCCAGGGACGGCCTGGCGCGTTCGCATCCAGCCAGGCATCCAGGTCGGCACCCACCCGCCGGGCGGCGTACAGCCAGGTCCAACGGGCGCTCTCACTCTCGATGGTGCTGGCGTCGTAGGGGTCGTCCAGGATGACCTCGGGGATGGTGCCGAAGAACACGTTGTCCCAGCAGTCCCAGTACTCCACCACCAGCTCGAGCACGTCGGTGTTGAGGACCTCGCTGGGCGCGCCGTCCACCGCCAGCACCACGTCGGTGAGCACCAGATCCCGCAGAGTGCCCGCGCCGCCGCCCCGGTGGTCCTCGCAGGCGTGGTCCAGGGCCCGCTCGAGGGCGCAGAGATCGCTCGAGGTGTGGGCCTGGATCATCAGGCCCTGGGGGCCGGCCACAGGGGCGCTGCCACTCAGGTCGTCGCCACAGGCGTCGGTGTCGGCGTCGCTATCCGCGTCGCTGTCCGCGTCGGCGTCGGCGTCGCTGTCCGCGTCGGCGTCGGCGTCAGCGTCAGTGTCGCTGTCGGCGTCCACATCGGTATCGGTGTCGGCCACCGGCTCGCTGTCACCAGGCGGCCCCCCGCTGTCCGGAACGGGCGTGCAGCCCGCCATGGCCAGCAGGACGAGGACAAAAACCGAAGACAGGGTGCGATGGGAGATCTGCATCCATCGAGTGTACCCCTACCTAGTTCTCGCGCACCACGCGAAACCCGTTCTCCCGGTAGCGGTTCTGCTCGTGGCAGTGGCCACGCCGCCAGACCTCGACCTGGGGGTTGCCAGGCTCGTAGCTTCCCCCCCTCAGCACCCGGTAGCTGCCGGGCTCGACAGACCCATCGGGGGCCCGGACCTCGAAGGGTTCCTCTCGCTCGGCGAAGAAGAAGTCCTCCACCCACTCCCGCGCGTTGCCGGACATGTCGTACAGCCCCCAGGCGTTGGGCTCGAACCGCGCCACCCGGGCCACGCCGCGCTGCCCGTCGTCGCAGCCGTAGCGATGGGGAAGCTCCAGCTCCGACGGCCCGTCTCCGACGCCCAGCACGTTGGCGTAGCGGCACAGATCTGCGGGATTGTCCGTACCCGCGAAGCGCTGCCGGGTACCGGCGCGGGCGGCGTACTCCCACTCCGCCTCGGTGGGCAGCCGCGCCCCCGCCCATGCGGCGAAGTCCCGCGCCTGCTGCCAGCCCAGGCAGCCCACCGGCTCGTCGGAGT
Organism: uncultured Pseudomonadota bacterium; assembly: GCA_937912125.1. GTDB lineage: Bacteria > Myxococcota_A > UBA796 > UBA796 > JAFGLY01 > CALDOK01. The sequence continues at coordinate 38,663 of CALDOK010000389.1, read as the reverse complement.
GACCCGCATCGTCCCATTGACAGTGGGAGAAGGCGGCCGACGCAGAGCCATCGCAGGCCCCCTGCTCCACACAGCGCCGATACTGCCCCACCGTCACCTCGGTGGCCGTCATCTGGAACGCCGGGAGGGTGACCTCGGCGCCCCCCAGCTTCATCAGAGTCAGCTCCACCTCGGACGGCGGAGGTGCCGTCTCTCTCTCTCGCTCTACTTCCTGCAGCCACGCCTTGTGCTCCGCGGGCTCGAAGCCCACGAATGCCGAGCCCGCCGGGATCTCGACCCAGCGCAGCGCCCCCGGGTCGCCGACGCAGCCGAGCCCCCCCAGCGCCAGGGCCGACACCAGCGCCGCGCGAGCCAGCACGGGCTGCTACTCCCCGCTCTCGCTCTGGCTGACCTGGATGCGGAACACGCCGTCGGTGATCTCCACCGTCTCGGCCGCGCCCTCGCAGCCCATCCAGCAGGAGAGCGTGCCCGCGAAGGTCCCCTCCGCGTAGCCGATGCGCGCGTCGAACTCGTTCTCGGGCTCGTGATCCGTCCAGACATCGATGGCGATGCTGCCCGAAGACGACACATAGGTGGCCGAGCCCACTGCGTACTGCAGCCAGGTGCAGTCGGTCTCGCAGGCCTCCTCGAAGACCGTCTCCCAGCTGCCGGTCTCGCCGGCGACATAGCCGAAGATGCTGCCCTGGAGCGGATCCGAAGGGAAGAGCAGCAGCCATGAGGGATCGGAGGGGAAGAGGTTGGCGCCCTCCACGCTGCCCTCGTAGTCCGCGCCGTCGATGGTGGCGTTGACGAACAGGTCCTGCTCTTCGGTGCCGAAGCAGGCGGGGAGGGTCAGCAGAGAGAGGAAGATCAGGGCCTTCATAGAGGACTCCGGTGCAGGGGGGGATCGTGCCGGGCGCTGGACGCGCGGTGGTTCCCCGTATTCGACTGTGCGGAAACTTTGCACCCTCATGTTGACAGCGCGTCGTGACTCACCATAGAGTTACTACAACGAAGCCCCGACCCACCCGGGGCGCTTGGAGCCGACCTTGCACGAGATGATCATCGCCAAGTTCATGGAGCTGGGGCTCACCCGTAACGAAGCCCTGGCGTATGTCACCCTGCTCGAAGACCACGAGACCGACGGGCTCACCGGCTACGAGGTCGCCGCGCGCTCGGGCATCCCTCGCTCGGCGGTCTACACGGTGCTGCGCAAGCTGCAGGACGCCGGCGCCACCTTCTGCCTGGGCAGCGAGCCCGCGCGCTACGCCGCCACCGACCCGGCCACATTCATCGACAACATGCGCCGCAGCATGGTCACCAAGCTCGACAGCTTGAACGACAGCCTGGGCAAGCTGCCCAAGCGCGACCGGCCCGAGCCCGTGTGGATCCTGCACCGCTACGAAGACGTCATGGCCAGGATCGACACCATGATCCGCTCAGCCAAGCGCTCGGTCTACCTCAGCATCTGGCCCCGCGAGCTCGAGCGCGTGCTCGACGCCCTGAACGCCGTGAACAACCGGGACCTGCACCGGGTGCTCTACTCCCCAGCCTCCGGCATCAGCTGCCCCCCGGGCTTCTCTTGCTGGCTCGACACGGTCGAGGGCGACGAGGCCAAGGCGGCCTGGTCCCACAAGGCCCTGGTGGTGGTGGACCATCGCGAGGCCCTCATCGGCGGCACCGAGCCCTACGCCGACAACCAGGCGGTCTGGACCACCAACCCCTCCCTGGTCGACACGGCCACCAACGGGATCATCATGGACATCACCCTGCTGTCCCGCACCACGGGGCGGAACTGCGTGGACGACGTCTCCCCCATGATGCGTCCCCACCTCGATCCCACCCCCACCGACAGCTAGCCCCGAGGTCCCCATGGCGCGCACCCTCGAAGTCTGGATCCCCGTCCCCGCCACGACGATCTTCCGCAACGGCATCATCTTGGCCATGAGCACAGGCGCGCTGGGCTGCATGGACTACGAGGTGGGCTTCCAGAAGGAGCTGGACCAGCACTACGTCGAGGACACGGCGATCCCCATCGAGTCCCCGCCCGACGAGACGGACCAGCCCGTGGAGATCCAGGGCAACCCCCTGGAGTTCGACGACCCACCAGTAGACGACCCACCAGAGACCGACCCCGAAGCGGGCTGCTCCGACGGCGAACGCGAGGGCTACCTGGACTGGAGCGCCTACCCCGACATCGCCGCCTGCTCCGGCGGCTGGAGCGTGGGCGGCATCACCCGCTCGGATCTGGCCCCCACCTGCAGCCACGGCTCGGGCGACGACAGCTGGAACGCCGAGGGCGAAGGCTGCAGCGCCGCGGACCTGTGCGCCGAGGGCTGGCACGTGTGCGAGGGCAAGACCGAGGTGGCGGCCATGGCCGGCAGCTGCGACGACGCTGTGCCCTCTGGCACCCCTGACAAGGCCCTGATCTTCGCCGTGCAGCAGCACAGCGACAACGGCTCGGTGTGCGACGACTCCAGCCCCAACGGCAACGACATCTTCGGCTGCGGCAACCTGGGCACCCAGCTCACCTCGGACAAGAACTGCGGCGTGCTCAACCGCGTGATCGCCAGCATGAACCAAGGCAGCTGCGGCTACAACGAAGCCGAGCCCAGCCACGGACCGTGGGAGTGCTTCGGCGACAGCGACAGCCACTACCACGAGGGCGAGCTGGTCACCAAGAAAGGCTGCTGGGGCAGCTCCTGCAGCTACGACGGCAACCCGGTGGGCAACTCCGACAAGGGTGGCGTGCTCTGCTGCAGGGACTGAGTTCGAGCGATACCGTCGTGCACCACGGTGCACATCGATAGGGGAAATCCAGCGTCCTTCGCGGGTTCCGAGCTATATAAGACCTCGCGCATGATCCCGATCAGGACCTGTGCGGGGCTTCGAGATCTGTGCAGCCATAGGCCCTTCCCCTGACCAGAGCCCGACGCGGGCCCTGGCGGCTCATGTTCCCCCACAGAAGCTGGGGGACATCACCGGAGGAAGCGGTATGAAGATGCAACGCAGGACTTTCCTGGCCACGGCCGGCGCCACGGGCGCTGCAGGCGCGTTGGGCTTCCTGGGGCTCGATCTGCGCCCAAGCGCAGCCTACGCCCAGCAAGCCACCCCCAAGAAGGGCAAGGTCACCACCACCATCTGCCCCTACTGCGGCGTAGGCTGCGGCCTGCTGGTCACGGCAGCCGATGGCAAGGTCATCAACACCGAGGGCGACCCGGACCACCCCATCAACCAGGGGTCGCTGTGCGCCAAGGGCTCGGCCCTGTACCAGGTCCCCAACAACGAGCGCCGACTCACGGGCGTCAAGTACCGGGCCGCAGGCTCGGACAAGTGGGAAGAGAAGTCCTGGGACTGGGCCCTCGATCGCATCGCCGAGAAGATCAAGGCCACCCGCGACGAGACCTTCCAGACCACCGACAGCCAGGGTCGCGTGATCAACCGCACCGAGGGCATCGCCTGCATGGGCGGCGCCGCCCTGGACAACGAGGAGTGCTACACCTACTCCAAGCTGGCGCGCGCCCTGGGCGTGGTGTTCCTCGAGCACCAGGCCCGCATATGACACAGCAGCACCGTCGCCAGTTTGGCGGCATCCTTCGGTCGCGGCGCGATGACCAACCACTGGATCGACATCCAGCACGCCGACCGCATCATGATCATCGGCTCCAACGCCGCTGAGAACCATCCCATCAGCTTCAAGTACGTGATGAAGGCCAAGGACAACGGCGGCAAGCTCATCTCCGTCGACCCGCGCTTCACGCGCACCTCGTCCAAGGCCGACATCTACGCCCCCCTGCGCTCTGGCACCGACATCGCGTTCATCGGCGCGATGATCAAGTACGTGCTCGACCACGACCTGATCCAGAAGGACTACGTGGTGGCCCACACCAACGCGTCGTTCCTGGTAGACAAGAAGTTCAGGTTCAAAGAGGGCTTGTTCGGAAAGATCAAGGACGGTGCCTACGACAAGAAGGGCTGGGACTTCCAGGTCGACGACGCTGGCGTGATCCTCAAGGACCCCACGCTGCAGGACCCCAACTGCGTCTACCAGCTCCTCAAGGCCCACTTCGCTCGCTACACCCTGGACATGGCCAGCGACATCACCGGCTGCCCCAAGGCCAAGCTCGAGGAGGTCGCCAAGACCTACGCCGAGTGCAACAAGCCCGAGCTGTCCGGCACGATCATGTACGCCATGGGCACCACGCAGCACACCCACGGCACCCAGAACATCCGCAGCTACGTGATCCTGCAGCTGCTGCTGGGCAACATCGGCGTGGCGGGCGGCGGCATCAACGCCCTGCGGGGCGAGTCCAATGTCCAGGGCTCCACCGACCACTGCCTGCTGTTCCACATCCTCCCGGGCTACCTCAAGTGCCCCACGGCGGACAACACGAGCCTGCAGGCCTACCTGGACAAGTGGACCCCCACCACCAACGACCCCAAGAGCGCCAACTGGTGGGGTAACTACTCGAAGTACACCGTCAGCCTGCTCAAGTCATTCTGGGGCGACGCGGCCACCGCCGAGAACGACTTCGCCTACGAGTGGCTGCCCAAGCGCAGCGAGAACTACTCCCACATCGCCCTGTTCGAGGCCATGGACAAGGGGCGCATCAAGGGCCTGATCACCCTGGGTCAGAACCCCGCCGTGGGCGGCCCCAACGCCACCCTCGAGAAGCGCGCCCTGGGCAAGCTGGACTGGTACGTGGCGGTCGACCTCTGGGAGACCGAGTCCATGGCCTTCTGGCAGCGTCCCGGCGCCGTGACCGCCGACATCGGCACCGAGGTCTTCATGCTGCCCGCAGCCGGCTCGGTCGAGAAGGAAGGCTCGGTCACCAACTCCGGTCGCTGGGGTCAGTGGCGCTACAAGGCCATCGAGCCCGTGGGCGAGTCCAAGTCCGACCTCTGGATCCTCACTCAGCTGCAGGCCCGCCTCAAGGCCTTGTACGCCCAGGGCGGCGCCCTGCCCGATCCCATCCTCAACCTGCACTGGCCCTATGGCGAGACCGAAGAGCCCGACGCCCACGCCGTGGCCAAGCACATCAACGGCTGGTTCACGGAGGACAAGGAGGTCAAGGGCACCCTGTACAAGAAGGGCGACCTGGTCCCCAGCTTCGCCTTCCTGCAGGACGACGGCTCCACCTGCTCCGGCAACTGGCTGTACTGCGGCAGCTATGTCCTCGAGGACGGCCAGCCCGTCAACCGCCTGGCCAAGCGCGTCGCGTCCACACCGGAAGAAGACCCCATCGGGCTGAACCCCAACTGGTCCTGGTGCTGGCCGGTCAACCGCCGCATCATCTACAACCGCGCCAGCTGCGACGCCAAGGGCCACCCCTGGGCCCCCGACAAGCCCGTGGTGGCCTTCGACCGCGATAGCGGCAAGTGGAGGGGCGACGTGCCCGACGGCGGCTGGCCCCCCATGCTGCAGGAGGACGGAACCCCCGACGACAAGGCCAAGTACTCCTTCATCATGCGCAAGGAAGGCCACGCCTGCCTGTTCGCCAACTCCCTCGTGGACGGCCCCCTGCCCGAGCACTACGAGCCCCTCGAGTCTCCGGTGGACAACGCCATGTCGGGCCAGCAGAACAGCCCGGTGATCAAGATCTGGCACCCCGAAGAGGTCGGCAACAGCACCGACTTCCCCATCGTGGCCACCACCTACCGCGTCACCGAGCACTGGCAGGCCGGCGCCATGACCCGCAGCCTGCCCTGGCTCAACGAGCTGGTGCCCGAGCCCTTCGTGGAGATGTCCGAAGAGCTCGCCGCCGAGAAGGGCATCGCCAACGGCGACATGGTCACCGTCAGCTCCAAGCGTGGTGCCATCCCCCTGCGGGCGGTGGTCACCAAGCGGCTGCGGCCCTTCGTGGTCAGCGGCAAGACGGTCCACCAGGTCGGCATGATCTGGCACTTCGGCTACCGAGGCCTGGCCACAGGCGCCACGGCGAACGACCTGACCCCGCACGTGGGCGACGCCAACACCATGATCCCCGAGTTCAAGGCGTTCCTCTGCAACATCACGAAGGAGGCCTGAGATGGCTGACAACAGCTTCTACTACGATGGCTCTCTGTGCATGGCCTGCCGCGGCTGCCAGGTCGCGTGCAAGCAGTGGAACCAGCTGCCCGCGGAGAAGACCGAGTTCTTCGCGGCGCCCGGCGGCTACCAGAACCCGGCGGCGCTGTCCGCCAGCACCTGGACGCTGATCAAGTTCCACGAGCTGGCCTGCGACGACTGCGGGGTCAAGTGGTTCTTCCGGCGCGAGACCTGCATGCACTGCACCGACGCCAAGTGCATCGAGGCCTGCCCGGTGCAGCCCGCCGAAGAGGGCGGCCCCAAGGCCATGCACCGCACCGAGTACGGCACGGTCACCGTCGACGCCGAGCGCTGCATCGGCTGTGGCGCCTGCGCGGCGGCCTGCCCCTACGGCGTTCCCCACGTAGACCCCGAGGCGAAGAAGTCCCGCAAGTGCACCGGCTGTGTGGACCGCGTGGCCGAGGGCCTCTCCCCCGCCTGTGTGAACACCTGCTGCACCGACGCGCTGGACTACGGCCCGCGCGCCGACATGGTGGCCAAGGCCCAGGCCCAGGCCGCCGCCCTGAAGAAGGCCGGCTGCAAGGAGGTCACGGTCTACGGCGTCGAGGAGCACGGCGGCCTGCACTCCATCTACGTGCTGCCCGGCCCCTTCGCTCAGTACGGCATCGTCGAGGCCAAGGCCGACATGGGTACCATCCGGCGCGAAGCTCAGCGCGCCTGGGCGGCCTGGCAGGCGCAGCAGCCCGTGCCCGTGCGCACCGCAGGTGGTCCCGGCATGGCGGCCCTGGCCGCCGGTGGACTGCTGGCGGCGGGCCTCAGCAGGCTGGCCGAGCGCAAGGCGACCAAGCGCTGACCATCAGCGGCAACCAGCGACGATGAGCGGCGTTCTCCTGGAGGACGCCGCCCCTCCTGCCACACTCTCTCCCGGACCATCCCATGGCCCCCCAGTCCAGCAATCCCCACGGCATCACCCCCGCCAAGCCCATGGACGAGCCCGGCCTCGTGGCGCTCGCCGCCCGGCTCGCCGCGGCCCGGGGCCTCGACCAGAGCTCCCCGGCCTGGCTCGACTTCCGCCAGGCCGTGCTGGGCGCCCAGGTCGCGGTGCTGGAGGGCCTCTGCTCCACGCTCCCCGCCCTGAGCACCCCCCCCGCCCTCGGCGGCCCCCTGCTGGCCCTCGATGCCTTCGACCTCCCTGCCCAGCCCATGGGCGAGCTGTGGCTGGCGATGGTGGCCGCCACCCGAGCGCTGGGCCAGCCCAGCGACGCCCTGGACGCCCTCGAGGCCGCAGCTGTGGACGAGCCCTTGTTCCTGGCGCAGCTCGCCCGTGCCGCCATCCAGGCCGATCCTCAGGACCTCGAGGCCATCGCCGCCCGCTTCGGCGCCCCCATCCAAGCCGTGAGCTTCCTGGGCCGCACCCTGGCGGCGCCCTTCCTCGCCCTGGCCACCCGCCTGGTGAGCGCCGATCACATCGCCGCCGCCGGTCGACCCACGGGCGCCTGTCCCTACTGCGGCAGCCCAGCGGGCCTCGCGACGCTCAGCCGCCAGGGCGAGGGCAAGCGCCACCTGCACTGCGGCCTGTGTGGCTCCTCCTGGCAGTACCCGCGCATCGGGTGCCCGCGCTGTGGGAGCGACGACCAGCAGCAGCTCGCCTTCCTGCGCCTGGACGACCAGGACAGCGCCTGGATCGAGACCTGTGACGCCTGCCAGGGCGCGATCAAGACCGTGGACGAGCGCAGGCTGGCTCCCGGCGCCGCTGTGGTCCCCGTGGCCGAGGACATCCTGAGCCTCCACCTGGATCTGCTGGCAGGGCAACACGGCTACGGCACAGGCCCAGGCTACACCGCCACGGGTTGATCCCCCGGTCGGGCCGTCACTGCAGCCAACCCTGCTCGCGCAGCAGGCGGTGCAGCGCGTCGGCGATCAGCGCGTGGCCCCGCGCGTTGGGGTGTACGTTGTCCAGCAGCAGGTCGTTCGGTGCGGTACCGGCGGCCAGCTCCGAGCAGTCCAACAAGGGCACCCCCTGCCGCTGGGACAGATCTTCGAGCACCGCGACGTAGCGGTCGTGCAGGGCCACCGGCTCGCCGTGGTCCTCGTCCTGGCCCGGCGGTGGTGCGATGCCGTCCACGGTCAGGGGGACCACCAGCACCACCTGGCCTCCGCGCGCCCGCTGCTCGGACACCAGGTCGTCCATACAGGCCCGGTACAGCCGCAGGCTGGACAAGGGAGCGTCCCTGGCGGCCCGCAGCCGCAGGGAGACCTGGGAGGCCAGGCGGCCCATGCCCACCAGCCCCAGGGGGCCGAAGACAGGCTCGGCCAAGGGCCAGTCCCCGGCCGAGGCCATGCGCTTGTCGCTGGTGAGGCTGTAGACCACCAGGATGTCGGGGGGCGCCGTGGGGAGCACCCGCTGGTACAGGGCGCGGGACTGGGGACAGGTGAAGCCCGGCACGCCGCCGTTCTGTACGTCCAGGCCAGCGCCGCCCAGGGCCTCGAGCCGCCCCGCGAAGCTCTGCTCCTCGGCCACCATCCAGCCGTAGGCCGACGAGTCGCCCAGCACCATGGCCCGGGTGACCGGCCGGTCGAGCACGGGCTCGTGGCCCCGCAGGCCCAGGCTGTTGGTGCGCAGCTGCACGTTGTTCATGGTGGACCGGTGGTGCGGGGGCAGCGCCCAGCCGGTCTGGGCGTCGAAGACCAGGGGCGGGGGCAGCGCGGGCACCGGGTAGAGCGCACGACCCGCCGCCTCGAGGCCGCCCACACAGGCCAGCAGCACACCAGCCGCCAGGCCGAAGCGGGGGATCAGGGATCGGAAGTTCGCGGACAGGGCTCCTCCAGCACGGAAACCTAACGGCCCCGACCCCGACGACGCGACGCCAAGCCCAGCGCCAGCAGCCCCAGCAGCCAGCCCCCCCGCCGCGGAGTGGCGCTGCAACCGAACAGCCCGCCACCTTCGTCCTCCTCGTCGGGCCCCTCGGCGTCCAGCTCGCTCCAGGCACACTGGTCTGCCTGTTCGTCGCAGCTGGCCTCCCAGCCCTCGCGGCTGCCGCAGTCCCGGGCCTCACCGCCGCAGACACCCTCGCTGCAGAAGTCGTCCTCGCTGCACCAGGCGCCGTCATCGCAGCTGGCCCCGTCCCGCAGGGGCTGGGCCACGCAGGCCCCCAGATCGGGATCGCAGAGGCCGGCGCTGCACTCGCTGTCCAGATGCGTGCAGTCGGGCACGTCCTGGTGTACGCAGAAGCCCGCGCTGCAGCGCTCGAGGCCCGTGCAGGCGTTGCCGTCGTCGCAGTCGGCGTCGAGCTCGCACAGCTCGAGGGATCGGGTGGGGTCGCCGTAGAGGTTGAACTCCGCGCGGGTGGCCCAGGCGAAGCCGGTGCAGTCGATCTCCTCGTAGACCTTGCCCCAGCCGTCGCCGGGCAGCTCGGACTTGGTCCACATCAGCGCCTCGCCCACCGTGGCGCCCTCGGCCAGCAGCAGGGCGTAGTGGTAGGCGGCGGTGGTGCCCCCCGCCAGGTCGGGCCGCGGCTCCCAGGGCTCGCCGAACTCGCCGGTGGAGCCGTAGCTGACCCGAGTGGAGCCCACGGCGCCCGCAGCGCCCCCCGTGAGCATGGCCGTGGAGAGGTTGTCTGCGTCTTCAGGCCAGCTGTTGTCGCAGGAGATCTGCCAGGTGAACGCGCCCCCGGCCTCTCGCAGGTCGGGCGTGTCGGAGCTGTCGAGGAAGGCGGGCGAGCTGATCTCGTCGTCGTCCCCCAGGCCGTCACCGTCGAGATCGCCGTCCCACACCACCCGGTGCACCGAGTCGTACCAGCCGTGTCCGGCCCAGATCACCAGGCCCGCGCCCTGAGCCCACTGCTCCACCAGCGCGTCGCGGCTCAGATCCAGGTCCCGGGCGTAGGGGCTGGGCAGCAGGCCCTGGCCCTCGAAGAGGCGCAGCGCCTGCTGCTGGAAGGCGGCAGGGAGGTCCTGGTACAGGGCGGCCAGCACGCCCGCGCCGTCCTGGTGCTCGGGGTAGACGCCCCCCGAGGCGCTCGATCCACCCGCGACACCGAACAGCGCCCCAGGCAGCAGCGCCCGCAGACGGTAGCTCTTGTCGGCCTCGAGATCCCGAGCCAGGGTGCGCTCGAGCAAGGCGTCCAGGGCCAAGGCGTCGCCCCCGTAGATAGGCAGCCGGCCCACGAACAGCTCGGGCTCGAGGTCCATGCAGTCGGCGTCGTCCGGGTAATCCCAGGGCTGACCGTCGCCGTCGCAGTCCCAGTCCCCGGAGAGCTCGGCGTAGAAGAAGTCCGTGGGCACGGGGCTCATGTTGTCGGCGGTGGAGTCCGGGTAGTACCGGGTCAGGCTCTCCACCGGGTAGCTGTTGAGCATGGGCAGGTCGCCCAGCGCGGGATCCGGATCGCCGATGAGCAGCACGCTGGCGCCAGGGTCGGTGGCGTAGCGGTCCTGCAGGTAGGCGCGGATGCGGTCCTGGCGGCTGTCGGCGGCCTGGCCGGTGCTGCGATCCCAGTCGGCCTCGGTGGCCAGATCCACGGCCCAGCCCTCGGCAGCACGGAAGGCCATGAAGCGCGGCAGCACGCGGCTGTCGGCGGCCAGCTGATCGGTGGTGAGCACCAGCAGCTCCGGCCGGACCTCGAGGGCGGGCACGGGGGGCAGGGCCTGGACTCCCAGGACCGGGCGATGGGACAGGTCCGGCGCGGGCAGCCCCGGGGGCGGGTTCAGCAGCGACTCCGCGCCCGCGGAGAAGGCCAGGATCGGGAGGACGAGGAACAAGGACACAGGCGCCTCCTACAGGAACAGCGGACCACCGTGGGAGATGCTGCCGGTATAGGCCTCGCGCTGATCCAGCGCGCCGTCGTCGCCGTACACCAGGTGACGGGAGATCACGGCCCAGCTGCCGCCCTCGAGGATCACCGTGGGGTCGAAGTCGGCGGGGAAGCGGGGGAAGGTGAAGCTCGCCCGGTCGGTGCCCGGGTACAGGTACCAAGCCAACGAGCCGTCGGCGTCGTAGCCGTAGAGCATAGCGCTGGTGGCGCCCTCCACCGGCTCCCAGCCGATCTCGCCGCCCTGGCCCAGATCGTCGTGGTGGTCGAGCAGGGGGCTGTCCAGCAGGCTGATCTCCATGCTCGCGGCCCCAGAGGGGATGGGCAGGGATCCGAAGGCGTAGGTGCCGATGCTCAGGTCGTCGAACAGGTACAGCTGGATGCGATCGGTGAACCCGTCCACCGGGACCCAGCCCAGGTCCAGCTCGAAGCCGCTCGCGTCGCCGTCGCAGCTCCGGTTGTAGCCGGTGGTGGTGCTCATGCTCTCACCCAGCTGGGTCACCGCCAGGCTCTCGCAGTAGTCCGCGTCCAGGGCCGTGACCGCTCCGCCATCCAGGCTGGGGCTGGGCACCGTGACCGCCAGGTCCTGCAGAGCGCCAGGGTCGAGCGCGAAGTCGAGGGTCTCGCTGCCGCCCCAGGCGACGGCGCCCGCGGCTGCGGCCTGGACCACCCAGCTGCTGCCGTCGAAGGCCAGGGCCGACAGGGCGTAGTCGCTGCCAGGCAGCACCAGCTCGGGCCGAACCTCGAAGGCCACGGGGTCTGTGGAGCCCACCTGCACATAGTCCAGGTAGCTGCCGTCCAGGTCGGCATCGCTGGGCCCGAAGAACATCACATAGCTGCCCACCGGCGCGCCGCTGACCGTGCCGCTGATGGTCATGCTCTCGGTGGCGTAGCTGCCGATGTCCCGCAGGTGGGTGCGCAGGTCCAGGGGCATGGTGGCGTCGGCCAGCCGCAGGTCGGCATAGGTGACCGCCATGTGGTCCTCCGCGGCCACGGTGATGCTGATGGGCACATCACCGGGCACCCCGGGCATGGAGAAGCTGCCGTCGGAGCCGGTGCGCAGGGCCACCTGCTCGTCCCCCAGGTCCAGCAGCACCCAAGCGCCGTCCACCGGGGCCAGGGCCAGGTAGGGGTCGGTGACAGCGCCCCACAGGTCCACGAACACCGCGGGGCCGCCGCTGTCCGCGGAGTCCGCAGGGCCAGGGCAGCCGGTGAGCATGAGCAGGGCGAGGGAGACGAAGCGCATGGGGGCTCCAGGTCGAGGCTCCCCCATCATGCCTCGAAGTCGCCGGCGCGACCCGCTACTTGACCGTCACCGCGTAGAAGCCACCCCAGTCCTCGGGAGGATCCGCCAGGAACGCGATGCAGCGGGCCAGCAGGGCGCGGGTGGCGCCGTCGTCCGGGCGCTCCCGGCGCAGGGCGTCGAAGGCCTCGACCGCCGGGGCCCACTCCCCCGCCAGGTACAGGTCCACCGCGGCCTCGTAGCGCCGGGCGAAGTCCAGGGTGGCATCGTCCACCGAGCCCCGCCGGCCCAGCAGCTCGTAGATCACGGTGGGCTGCACCCGCCCCTTGACCGTCACCCGGTCCAGCCGCCGCAGGGCGAAGAGCTCGAGGACCCGGATCGCCGTGGTCTCGCTGACCAGGATGGTGGTGCCATAGAGCTTGTTGAGGCCCTCGAGCCGGCTGGCCAGCACCACGCCGTCACCGATGGCGCCGTAGTACATGCGGTCGCTCGAGCCGAAGTGGCCCACGGCCACCCGCTCGGTGTGCAGGCCCACCCGGGTGGGCATGGCGGGGTGGTCGGCGTCGAAGTCCCACAGCGAGGCGAGCCGCTCCTGGACCGCCAGGGCAGCGTCGCAGGCCCGCTCCACATGCCGGGGCACCTCCAGGGGCGCGCCCCAGAAGGCCATGACCTCGTCGCCCACGTACTGCACCACCGTGCCCTCCCGGTCCTGGATGCAGGCGGAGACCGCGGCCAGGTACTCCCCCAGGCGCTCCGCCATGAGCATGGGGCCCAGGGACTCGGTGATGGGCGTGAAGCCAGCGATGTCGGAGAAGTAGATGGTGACCTCGCGGGTCTCTCCCCCCAGCCTGGGCTCGGCCTGGCGCTCGAGCAGCTGCCGCACCAGCTTGATGGGCAGGTAGAGCTGGAAGCTGCGCAGGCCCACCTTCATGCGCTCGAAGGCATCCACAACCTCGGCCAGCTCCCGGAAGGGCGGGCGCACGGTGGGCGCGGCCTCGAAGCGCAGGTCGCGGATGCGGCCGCTCTCCCGCACCAGGCCCTCGAGGGCGTGGCCGATCCAGCGAGACACCACCAGGCTGACCAGCAGGGCCAACAGGGTGAGCAGCGCCCCCACCTGGACGTTGCGGATGTCGGCCTGGCGCACCTGGGCCATGAAGTCCGAGGCAGGCGCCGCCACGCAGATCACCCAGTCCCGCTCGGGGTCCAGCCCCAGGGGCACCACGGCGGCCAGGTAGGGCTGCCCCTCGAAGTCGAAGCGCAGGGAGCCGTCTGGGATGGGCCCGCCCTCGAGCCAGGCCGCCAGCTCGACGGTGTGGGCCAGGGCCGCGATCTCGGGGGTGGCGCTGTCGGCGGCGCTGCGCAGGGAGAGCTGCTCGTCGGCCCCGGTCCCGCTGGAGGCCAGCTGGTCGTGGGGGTCCTGGGCGGCCACCAGGCGACCGCGGCGGTCCAGGGCGAAGGCCAGGCCGTGCTCGCTCACCTGCAGCTCGGCCAGGTAGCCCGACAGCTGCTCGAGGTTGATGTCCACCCCGAACACGCCCACCAGGGCGCCGGCGTCGCTGTGGGGCACGGCCAGGGTGAGGCCGGGAGCGCGATCCGACCAGAAGACGTAGACGTCGCTCCAGAACAGGTCCTCTGCCGCCTGGGCGCCCTGGTACCAGGGGCGGCCGCGGGGATCGTAACGATCCTGAGGATCGGACTCCATGGCCAGCACCTGCTGCACCCCAGCGCCCACCGCGCGCTGGGCCCAGCGCACCTGGGGCTCGTCCAGGCCGCTGCGCTGCACCAGCTTGGTCCACAGGGCGCCGTCAGCCCGGCGCTTGACCATCATGAAGTCACCCAGCTCCGTGCCCCAGTTGAGCATGGAGATGTCGGGGTAGACCGCCAACAGGTCGAAGAAGTGGGCCTCGAGGCCGGACGTGGAGGCGGGATCGAGGCTGCCGCTGGCGGCCTCGGCCTGCAGCAGCCGGGCCACCCCGCGGGGAGTGTCCAGGAAGGCCTGCACCTGATCCCGCGAGGTCTGCGCCGCCTGCAGGATGAGATCCTCGCTGACCTGCACCACCGTGCGGGCCGAGCGCAGGTGGGAGGTCCAGATGATGGCCGTGGCCGTGAGCGTGACCATGCCGGCCAACACCAGGCCGATCACGAGCCGCAAGCTGGGACGCCAGGGCGGGCGGGGAGTTGTCACGGCGTTCTTGGCCTCCAGGGCCGGCCACCTATCGCGTCCTGCATTCGCGCAGGAGCCACCGTGCTCGGCCGTGGCGGGGTGACGGTGACCCGGCCCGAGTGGACCAGCCGCAGGTCCGGCGCGCCAACAGGGCGCGGGGGCTCGGAGGTCCGGTGGACCTTCGAGGGACGAGTCAGTGGCGGCAGTCGTCGGGGCCCGGTCACAACTCCAGCACCGGTGTCGCCATCGAGCTGGAGGACAAGGTCCAACAGGCCACCCTGGGCCACCTGTCGAGGGCTCACGCCGCACTGAGTGCAGCGCACCGAAGTGGAGGTTGAAAAGGGCTTGTGTCCCACACGACTTGACGGTAATGTGGAGGCGATGTGGTGGAGGCGACGATGAATTGGGCCAGCCCGCTTGTCTTCCTGTGGCTCATCGGGTGCGTCCCGATCCAGGAGCCCAGACTGTTGGACACCGCCGCGGTGAGTGAGCCGGACCCTGGTGTGGTTCAGTGGTCCATCCAGCCCACCTCACTGGCCCTGGGCGACACCCCGGTGGATCTGCCATTGCAGGCCTCGATCGCGCTGATCAACACGGGAGATCAGGACCTGCAGGTGTTCGACCTGCTCGGCGCCAGCGAAGACAAGCTCGAGGTGTCGCTCCAAGAAGCGTGCGTGCTGGTTCCGGGGGCCACGACCTCCTTCGACGTGGTGTGGACTCCGGACGAGCCAGGGACGCTCGCCTCCGCGCTGTCCTTCGCTGTCGGCGTCTCTGCCGACGAAGCCCAGCCGGTGACGGTCCCGGTGAGCGGCACGGCGCTGGGACCGGCCGCCACCATCTCCACTTCCTCCTACGACTTTGGGGATGTCGGCGTCGGCTGCGCGGACGATCTCCTGGTGACCCTGACCAACACGGGCAATGCCACCATGCAGGTCGACGCGGTCAACCTGCAGAGGGCGGAGGGTTTCGTCAGGTATATGCCCACCGACCTGCCGTGGGTGCTCGAACCCTTCGAGAGCCACGATCAGCGGGTGGGCTTCGAGCCCGAAGAACCCGGGTGGGTCTCCAGCGAGCTGTCGTTCGAGACGGACGCGGGCGTGGTCGGCACCCAGCTGCAGGGCACCGGCGTGGTCGGCGAGGAACGCACCCTGACCTTCGACATCGGCGAGCAGGCCGTCTCGACGATCATCGTGGATGTCAACAACACAGCCATACCGGGTTCCAGCGAGGACCAGTTCTCGGGGCTCCTGGTGGCTTCGCTGCCAACCTTCTTCCAGACACTGCTGGACAACAACGCCACCTTCCGCGCCGGCTTTGTCTGGGCCACCACGGGGGTGGTGGACGGCCGCCAAGACTACATCGACGAGACCTTCACCGCCGCCGAGGCCACAGAAGCCGCCCTGTTGATGCTCTCGCGGGGGGACCGCGGTGGAGACAACGACGCGAACTTCATCACCTTGCTGGCCGCCATCGACACAAACAGCGACTGGCTGTTCGAGGACGAGGAGTGGGCCGACTCTCGCCTCAACCTCATCACCATCCAGCGCGACATGGAGCAGAGCGGAGGGTACTGGAGCTCCTGGGTCAGCGACGCCAGGGCGTTCAAGGACGACGATGAAGATGTGGTGTTCCACGCCATCGCGGGGCCAGTCCCCTCGGGCTGCAGTGGCGCGGAGCCCTTCGTAGACTACGACCAGGCCGTGGCCGAGACGGGCGGCGTGTTCCTCAGCATCTGTGCATCGGACTGGACCAGCCACATGACCGAGCTCGCCGTGGCCTGCATCGACGGGCCCGATGGCATCTTCCAGCTCGAGGGGACCCCGATCGACTACAGCATCGAGGTCACCGTCGACGGCGTCACCCTGACCGAGGGCTGGTCCTACGACGAAGACTCGAACGCTGTGGTCATGGATGAGGAATCCCGTCCGGGCTTCGGGTCCACCGTCACGATCTACTTCTGGACCACCGACACCTGCGGATAGGAGGCGACGGGGGTCTGGGGTGTGAAGGCACCGGGCGGTGATCACCCCTCGTCCGTCGGCTCATTCCAGGTCCAGGAAGCGCTGTGGGGCGTCCCTGCCGAGTCGCCCTCGCTCCCGCGCCTACATCAGGTCGTCCACATCCCGCGGCTCGAGCTTGAAGTTGCTGTAGCCGAAGCCCAGCACGCCCTGGATGAAGCTGTAGCTCCGCCCCAGGTCCCGGTAGCTCGCGCCGGTCTCGTCCGGCTCGGTCAGGCCCTCGAAGAGCTGGTCGTCCACCCGCAGGCAGCCCTCGACCTCCAGCTCCCCATAGTCGCTCGAGCCGTCGGGGTTCGCGCTGGTCACCGTCACGCCCTCGACCCGCATGAGCATGGACTCGTAGCGCTCGCCGTCGGCGCCGCCGGTGGCGATGTCACAGGCTGAGACCGTGATGGGGGTGGGCATGTCCAGGTCGCCGGTGATCTCCACCGTGGCGTCGGCCACCTCGCACAGCTCGTAGTACTCCATGTACTCGCCACTGATGGTGACCTCGTCGCCGGGCGAGACCGAAGGGGTGGAGCCCATGTAGACGTAGCAGCCGCCGTACTCGGTGGCCGTGGGGTCCTGCACGTAGAAGCCGGAGGAGGTCACGCCCGTGACCACCAGATCGGCCACGGTCACCGCGGTGCCCTCGGCGGGGTGGTCGGGATCGCTCTCGTCCGACAGCTGCCGCAGGCCCATGGGGCAGCCGGCGTCGCCGGGGTTGTAGTCCTCGGGGCAGATGTCGCAGGCGTCGCCGTGGCCGTCACCGTCGCCATCGGCCTGCTCGGGGTCGTGGTTCCAGGGGCAGTCGTCCACGTCGTTGGCGTAGCCGTCACCGTCCATGTCCGCGGGGTCGTGGTCGCAGCTCTGGACCTCGGGGGCCAGGGGGCAGGGGTCACAGGCGTCGCCCACGCCGTCGTCGTCCCAGTCCAGCTGCTTGGGGTCCCAGGTGTCCGGGCAGAGGTCGTCGCCGTCGGCCACGCCGTCACCGTCCGCGTCGTCCGCGGTGGCCTCGCCGTAGTCGCAGCTGGGGCGATCGTCGGTGTCCTCACAGATGAAGACGGGGAACAGCTCCTTGGAGTACTCGAGGCCGCTGGGCACGGACTGGGCGTCCAGGGCCTGGCGCAGGATGTCCTCGAGGTCCTGGTAGGTCTGGGCATCGTCGCCGCTCGAGGCCGCCTGCACACACAGGGTGCGCTCTTCGCCGCAGGCGTCCACCGCTTCGCACCAGCTGGGGTTGCTGGCGATGGGCTCCACCAGCTCGGGCAGCCCGAACAGGGCGTCGCCGTCGATGACCGTGAGCCAGGTGTCCTCTCCCTCGGCGCGGATGATGGCCTGGTACGGGAAGGCGCTGTAGGCGAAGACCGCGATGTCGGCCAGGGTGCCCTCGGCCAGGGTGCCGATCACGCCGTCCAGCCCCACGGCCCGGGCCGCGTCGGTGGTGCCCATCTCCCACAGCTTCACGTCGCTGATGCCCGCGCTGCGGCTGTCGAACCAGTCCCAGGCGCAGCTCATCTCCTTGGCCTGGTGGGCCTCGCCGGACCAGGTCCAGTCGGGGCTCAGGGCCACGGGGACCCCCATGCGCATGGCGATGTCCACCGGGGTGGTCCAGGCGTAGAGATCCAGGTTCGAGCGCGGCGACCAGATGATGGTGGTGCCCTCGACCGCCATGCGCGCCAGCTGGCCCGTGGTGGCGTCGGTGGCGTGGATGAAGCCCACGCCAGGGCCCGCCAGGCCGATGTCGAACATGTGCTCGATCTCGTTGGTGGTGGTGCCCTCGACCCCCTCGGCCACATGAGCGAGCACGGAGTCGTAGTAGCCGGTCTCGAGGTACTCGGTGTACTGGGCGCCGTCCTCGGGGTCCTCCCACTTGGAGGTGACGTTCGAGGCCGTGTAGTAGGACTCGTAGCCGCTGATGTAGTGGGACGCGCTGTCCTCGTCGAGGTTGCGGATCAGCACGTCGATGCAGGAGCTACCGTAGGCGCCGATGGCCGAGGTGGTGCCGCCGGCCAGCTCGCGCAGCTCGGCCCACTTCATGACCTCGCAGTTGTAGTCGTCGCTGACCGCGTCGTAGGCGTCGCCGTAGTCGTAGTAGTCGTAGTCGCTCTGCCAGTCGTAGCGATCCACGAAGAGCCCGTCGTGCCGCCAGGGGCCGATCAGGTTGTACTGCAGGTGGTTGTGGGGATCCACCAGGCCCGGGGAGATGACACCCTGGGTACACAGCACCTCGGCCGTGCTGTGGTCGCAGGCCTCGCCCACGCACTCGATCTCGCCGGAGGACCGGGAGTAGACCACCGAGCCCGCGATGGGGCCCTCGGGAGCCAGCACCACGCCCACCAGGGCCACCAGATCGCCATCGCCAGCCTGCGGGGTGCAGTCCGGCAGGGCCGGACCCGGGGTCCAGTCGCCGGTGATGTCGGTGTCGGTGTCGGTGTCGGTGTCCGCGTCGGTGTCACCGTCCGCATCGGTGTCGGTGTCGGTGTCGCCCTCGGGAGGGGCCGTGTCGTCCTTGTCGTCTGGAGGACAGCCCAGCAAGGCCAAGGGGAGGAGCAGGAGGAGGCAGGAGGCGCGCATGGAAAAACCCCGGAGGATGGACAGAGATCGTGTTCACCCGTGGTACACGGACCGCGGGACAATGGCAATGGGCCTCGTGCCAGGACCAGATCGGGCGCAGGCTAGGAGCCGGTGCACTCCAGGGTGATGGTCACCGTGGCGTCGTCGACGTAGCCGATGCAGTCGGTCACCTGCACCGAGAGCTCGAAGGTCGAGCTCACCGTGGCACCGTTCTCGGTGTCGACGCCGGTCAGAATGAGGAAGGGCTCGGCCAGAGTGGGATCGTCGAAGACGACGTCGCCGCTCACCAGGGTCCACTGGTAGCCGAGGGGCTCGCCCTCGGCGTCTGTGGAGGCCGAGGCGTCCACTGCGAAACCCTCGTAGACGCAGTCGTCACAGCTGGTGCTGTACCCGTCGGAGGTGCAGGCGACCGCCAGGCTGAGGGTGGGGTCCGCTCCCGCGTCGGCGACGGGCGCCGTGTTGGTGGAGCGCGTGGTGATGGTGACACTCAGGGTGGTGCTGTCCAGTAGCCCGCCCGAGTCGGTCACCGTGAGCCCGAAGACGTAGACCCCAGGGCTGTCGGGGAAGATGATCGGCTGCTCGGCGGTGGCGTCGTCGAAGTCGGTGGCGTCGATGCTCGAGGGGCCGGGCACACTGAGCACCGACCAGTCGAAGCTCAAGGGGTCGCCGTCGGGATCGACGCTGGCGCTGCCGTCGAGCTGAAGCGCGCTGCAGTGCTCGAAGGTGGCGCTGGCTGCGCTGCTCGCCGCGGCGGTGGGGCCCGCCTCTGCGATGCCATCGCAGTCCTGGTCGATCCTCGGATCGGTCTCCGAGGCGCCGGGGTGGATCGCGGCGTCGGTGTCGTCACAGTCGGTGCCTCCGTGGGCGTCACTGTCGTAGCCATCGGCGTCCGCGTCGAAGTCGTTGGCCCCGTCGCAGTCACTGTCCACGCCGTCGTACCAGATCTCGACGGCGTCCGGGCTGATGGCGGCGTCGGTGTCGTCACAGTCGGTCCCTCCGCCCAGCGCCCGATCGTGGCCGTCGCCGTCTCGGTCGTAGTCGCTGGCCCCGTCACAGTTCCCGTCCACACCGTCGTAGTAGACCTCGGGGCCACCCGGGTAGGCCCGGGCGTTGCCGTCGTCGCAGTCGCTGGCGTCAGCCACGGTCCCCGTGGGTTGCTCGCAGGCCTGCTGCCCGCTGTCGGGATCGCCGTAGCCGTCGCCGTCGCCGTCGGTGTACCAGGTGGTCGCGTCGGCGATGAAGCCCTCGTCGGCCTCGCCGTCGCAGTCGTCGTCCACGCCGTTGCAGCTCTCCTCCGCGTCGGGGTTGATCCCTGCATCGTCGTCGTCACAGTCGCTGCTGTCCTCGACATGCCCCGCCGGCTGGGTGCAGGAAGTGACCCCGGCGTCGGGATCCCCAAAGCCGTCCCCGTCCTCGTCCGCGAACCACAGGCTGCCTCCCTCGACACCCTGATCCACGGTGCCGTCACAGTCGTTGTCCACCCCGTCACAGATCTCCGTGGCTGCCGGATGGATCTCGGCGTCGCCGTCGTCGCAGTCCGTGGCGTCGTCCACCCAGCCGGAGGGCTGCTCGCAGGCAGCCAGATCGCTCAGGGCGTCGCCGTAGCCATCCCCGTCGTCGTCGGCGTAGTAGGTCTCGCCATCGACTGGATCGTCGTCGGCCACGCCGTCACAGTCGTCGTCCACACCATTGCACAGCTCGTCGGCGCCTGGGTGCAGGTCAGGGTCGGTGTCATCGCAGTCCACCGAGCCCAGGAAGCCGTCGCCATCCAGGTCGTCGTCGGGAGTGGCGGCGTCACAGTCATCGTCCACGCCGTTGTAGGGGATCTCCTCGGCGCCGGGATGCACGGCGGGATCCGCGTCGTCGCAGTCGACGGCGGCCGCCGCTCCGTCGCCGTCGGCATCGACACTGCCTGGATCGGCCTGCAAGCCGGAGTCGTCTTTGTCGCCACAGCCCAACGCGAAGGGCGCGAGACAGACCAAGAGCCGAACCGGGGTGCTCAGACGCATCGACATGTCCTCCACCAACTGCTGGTATTCAGCTACCAGAATCTCTATACTGACCAGGGTTTGTCAACCCACGCCAGCTTTTCGAACCGGGGCCGACGGGAGGCACGATGCGCACCCACCTGATCCTCTTCACTCTGTACCTGTGCGCCGGCTGCGGCGACAAGGACGACACGGGCGCCCCCGGCTACGAGGGCGATCAGGCCGGCGAGTGCAGCGACGGCGCGGACAACGACCGCGACGGGCTGTACGACTGCGACGACCCGGACTGCGCCGCCTCACCGGACTGCGAGCAGACCGACACCGGCGACCCCCTCGAGGTCGAGGGCGATGAAGCCGGCGAGTGCGACGACGGCGTCGACAACGACGGCGACGGCGCCACCGACTGCGACGACTCGGGCTGCGACGGCGACGCCGACTGCGACGAGCCCATCGAGGTCGAGGGCGATGAAGCCGGCGAGTGCGACGACGGCGTCGACAACGACGGCGACGGTAGCACCGACTGCGACGACCCGGGCTGCGAGGCCGCCACGGTCTGCCAGAACAGCCCCCCTGGGAGCCCGGGTGTCCTGCTCACTCCCAGCGAGCCCACCACCACCGACGATCTCGAGTGCAGCATCACGGTCGAGGCCACCGACCCCGACGGCGACACCCTGACCTACAGCATCAGCTGGCTGGTGGACGGCGCGCTCGTCCACAGCGGCACCGAGACCACCTGGGTCCACGACCGCACCGCGAAGGGGCAGAGCATCCAGTGCATGGCCTACGCCAGCGACGGCCAGGACGTGGGCGATCCAGGCAGCTCCGGCACCGTCACGGTGCTCAACACCGCCCCCAGGATCGATGCTGCGAGCATCGACCCCACCGAGCCGCTGGCTGGCGAGCTGCTCACCTGCTCCTGGTCCGGCTATGACGACGCCGACTACGACGACGACGCCTCCACCGTGGCCTGGACCATCGACGGCGTGGCCGCCGACACCGGCCCGGTCCTGACCAGCACCATCGCCGGGGGGCAGGAGATCACCTGCGCGGTCACCGCCTACGACGGCGAGCACGAGGGCAACACGGTCACCTCCTCGGTCACCGTGGGCAACAGCCCGCCCAGCCTGTCCTCGGTCTGGCTCACCCCCACCGACGCCGACGTGCTCTCCACCCTCACCTGCACCCCGGGCACCACCAGCGACATCGACGGTGACACCATCAGCTTCGACTACGGCTGGGCGGTGGACGGCCTGCTGCTGGCCCACAGCGACAGCACCCTCGAACTGGACCTCACCTACGAGGGCTCCTCGGTGCAGTGCAGCGCCGCGCCTCACGACGGCACGGTCAGCGGCAGCGCCGTTGGGAGCAACCTGGTGACCATCCAGTCCGGCCCGGTCATGGAGCTGGACATCAGCACCTGGGACTTCGGCATCATCGATGTGGGCTGCGAGGACAGCACCACCCTCACCATCAGCAACACCGGCACGAGCGACCTGCTGCTGTCGGGCGCCAGCTTCGCCGGCGACGCCGTGTTCAGCCACGACATCGCGACCCCCGCGGTGATCGCCGCCGGAGACTCGGAGAGCTGGACCCTGGGCTTCACACCCACCGACAGCAGCATCTACGTCGCCTCGCTCACCGTGATCTCCAACGATCCGCGGGGCGACGGCTCGACGGACCTGAGCGGCAGAGGCGCCTGGTCGAGCACCACCGACCGGTACACAGCCGAGCTGGATGCCGCGACGGCCATGGCGGACATCATCATCGCCGTAGACAAGTCCGGCTCCATGAGCGCCGACGTCACCGGCATGACCGATGGCCTGGCCGGGCTCACCGCGGCCCTGCAGGACGGCGGCGTGGACTACCAGATCGCCGCGGCGGTCGAGGACGACGGCTGCATCAACGGCTCCGACATCTGGATCGACGACAGCTTCTCCGACAGCGACGCCATCACCGCCTTCGAGACCCAGGTCAACCTGTCCGGCTCCTATGCGTCGAACACAGAGCGGGCCTTCATGCTGCTCGAGGCCGCCCTGGACGAGACCGTCAGTGGCGGCTGCAACGAGGGCCTGGTGCGCGAGGGCGCCAGCCTGCACCTGGTGGGCCTGTCCGACGAACCCGAGCAGAGCGTCAACACCTGGAGCCACTACCTCACCATCTTCGAGACCTTCGTGGACAGCGCCGACCTGCTGTGGGTGCATGCCATCGGCGGCGACTACCCCAGCGGCTGCAGCAGCGCCTCTGCCTACACAGGCATGTACGAGGCCACCGTGGCCACCGGCGGGGCCTTCCTGTCCATCTGCACCAGCGACTGGTCCGACACCATGGGTCAGCTGGGCCAGGCCATGGTGGTCGAAGTGGCGGAAGACCTGGAGTACACCCTCACGGCCGAGCCGGCGGACAGCACCCTCATCCTGGTCACAGCCGAGGGGGTCGACCTCAGCGGCTCGTGGTCCTACGACGCCTCCACCAACAGCGTCATCATCGACTACTCCGCCGTCGAAGACGGCGACGCCATCGTCATCGCCTACGACGCCTACGGCTGCTGAGCGCAGGAGATCCCATGAAGCACTTCCCCCTCTCCGCGCTGCTCCTGGCCCTGGCGGCAGGCTGCGTCGACAAGGACGACAGCGCCGCCCTCGCTCCAGTCGACGCCGACGTCGACGGCTTCGACAGCACGCTGGACTGCGACGACGACGACCCCACCGTGAACCCGGGTGCCGCCGAGATCCCCTACAATGGTGTGGACGACGACTGCGACGCCGCCACCCCCGACGACGACCTCGACGCAGACGGCGCCCTCGAGGCGGTGGACTGCGACGACCTGGATGCCGCCGTCCACCCGGGGGCCAGCGAGAGCTGCAACGGGCGCGACGACGACTGCGACGGCGACATCGACGAGGACGCCGACGACGC
This sequence comes from uncultured Pseudomonadota bacterium, assembly GCA_937912125.1. Lineage (GTDB taxonomy): Bacteria > Myxococcota_A > UBA796 > UBA796 > JAFGLY01 > CALDOK01. The sequence continues at coordinate 14,963 of CALDOK010000389.1, read as the reverse complement.
CACCACCTGGTGGCCCGATACCGATGGCGACGGCTACGGCGACATCGACGAGCCGGGCACCCTCCACTGCACCGACCCCGGCGGCCTCGTCGAAGACCACACCGACTGCGACGACGACGATCCACTGGCGTTCCCTGGCGCCAGCGAGCGCTGCAACAGCCAGGACGACGACTGTGACGATCTGATCGACGAAAACGCCGGCCTGGAGTGGTACCTGGACAGCGACGGCGACGGCTTCGGAGATCTGGACGAGATCACCGTGGAGTGCGACGGTGCCAACGGCTTCGTGGCCGACAGCAGCGACTGCGACGACACCGACGCCGAGGTCCATCCCGGGGCCGACGAGTGGTGCAACGAGCGGGACGACGACTGCGATGGGGCCCAGGACGAGAACGCCCTGGACGCCAGCACCTGGTACGCGGACGGGGACAGCGACGGCTATGGCGACCCCACCAGCGGAGCCCCGGCATGCGATCAGCCCGCCGGCACCGTGGCCGATGGCAGCGACTGCGATGACACCGACGCCAGCGAACACCCCGGTGCCACCGAGATCTGCGACGGTGACGACGACGACTGCGACGGCTTCACCGACGAGGACGACGCTGCGGACGCCACCAGCTGGTACCTGGACGTCGACGGCGACGGCTACGGGGACGCCGCAGCCGCGTTGACCGCCTGCGACCAGCCCTCGAACGCGGTGGACGCCAGCATGGCCACCGACTGCGACGACAGCGACGCCTCGGTCCACCCCGGCGCTACCGAGACCTGGTACGACGGCATCGACGGCGACTGCGCCGGCGACGACGACTTCGACCAGGACGCCGACAGCCACCGGCACGACAGCTACGGGGGCGACGACTGCAACGACACCGACGCCTCGGTCTACCCTGGGGCCCCCGACACCGTCTACGACGGCGTGGACGCTGACTGTGACGGTGGCAGCGACTTCGACGATGACGCGGATGGCTACGACGCCGACTTCGCGGGTGGCGACGACTGCGACGACAGTGACAGTCACGTCTACCCAGGTGCCCCCGAGACCACGGCGGGGGTCGACAACGACTGCGACGGCGAGGCCGAGATCGAGCCCATCGCCATCGCCGACACCGACCCGACCACGGTGCTGGAGCACTGCCTGCCGGTGACCCTCGACGCCTCCGCGTCCTACGACCCCGACGGCACCGCGCTCACCTACAGCTGGGAGCTCATCACGGCTCCCACGCTCTCCGCCGTGACCACCTCCGACCTGGACGACCCCACCAGCGACACCCCGATCTTCGAGCCGGACGTCCCCGGGACCTACCGCTTCGCGCTCACGGTGGAGGATGAAGGGGACACCACCGACAGCGACACCCTGGCCGTCGTGATCGCGCCGAGGCTCTCCAATACGGCCCCCAGCGCCGACGCGGGCGCCGACAGCACCGTGACCGAGAGCGTCGCCTGCGCCCTGGCCTCCTACACGACCTCCGAGTACACGTGCCCCACCTGCAGCGATCAGTCGATCACCCTGGACGCCAGCGCCACCACCGACGCCGAAGCGGAGAGCCTGAGCTACGCGTGGTCCGTCCTCAGCGGCAGCGCCAGCCTGACGGATGACACCAGCACCTCAACGACCGCCACGATCACCGGCATCGACACCGAGTTCGGGAGCACCGCCACCGAGGACTTCGTCTTCGGGGTGGAGGTCACCGACTGCTTCGGGGACACCAGCACCGCCATGGTGACCGTGACCTACTCGTGCACAGGTACATAGAGCGCCTGGCTCCCGCAACAGCAGGGCAGCGAGGGCCACGGAGACCCAGCCTACAGCCCCTCGCCGCCCCACAACAGCCAGCCAGCCCCGGCGTCGGTGCTGGGCTGGTCGTAGCCAGGCACGCCGATGAGCAGGTCGATGGCGCCGTCACCGTCGACGTCACCCCCGCCGGCCACCCGCTCACCCGCCATGTCGCCCACGCCGCCCTGCAGGGTGGCCAGTCCGTCGGACATGGCCAGGATTCCCTCCAGCGGCCCGTAGAACACCCCGACCTGACCGCCGTTGGACTCTTCGCCCCCGTAGGGCGCTCCCACGGCGATCTCGGCATGGCCGTCGCCGTCGAGATCCCCCAGCCCGGCCACCGCGCTGCCCGCGTAGCCGTAGCCCAGATCGCCGCGGATCTCGGCGACCGCGGCCACACCCAGGATCGAGCTCCCCCCGACCGGGCCCAGGACCAGGAAGGCAACGCCCATGTCGTCCAGGCCGAAGTCCTGCCCGCGCGCTCCCACGAGCAGATCGTCGTGGCCGTCTCCGTCCACATCCCCGGCCCCCGCGACGGCGCAGCCGGCGAAGGCCCGCTGCTGGGCGGCCGAGAACAGGGCGTCGGCGTCACCGAGGCTCCAGCTGCCGCCGGGATCGGCGCTTCCCATGACCACCGCCACGACGCCGACGTCGGTGAGGTGGACATCCCTCCGGTAGGCGCCGAAGGCCATGTCCGCCAGGCCATCGGCGTTCAGGTCGCCGACACCGGCCAGGGCGATGCCGAAGCCGTCGTCCAGGGAGTTGCTGGACCAGCGAGCGTCGGCCTGAGCCACGTCGCGGTCTCCACGCACCGGACCGAGCAACAGGTACGCCGCCCCCGACGAGGGCGCGGCGCCATCGGCCTGAGGGGCCCCAACCAGCAGATCGTCGTGGCCGTCGCCGTCCACGTCGCCCGCCCCGGCCACCGCCGCGCCGAGCAGATCCTCGTAGGCGCCGGTAGAGATGCGCAGGGCCAGCTCATCCACCGGGTAGTCCCCGGCGAGCCCCGCCACCGCCGCGCCCATCACCAGGTAGGCCGCGCCGGTCGCGTAGCCCGCCGAGGCGTCGCCAGGGGCGCCGATGATCAGATCGGCCAGGCCGTCGGCGTCCACATCCCCTGCACCCGCGACGGACCAGCCGAGCAAGTCATCGGGCCACATGCCGCGGATCACCAGATCGGCGTCGGCCAGGGAGAGCTTGGCCTGGGACCGCAGCTCGCCGCTGCCGTGGATCAGGTAGACCGCGCCGTGATCCGAGCTGACGTCCGGGGCGTAGGGGGCGCCGAGGACCAGATCCGCCAGCCCATCCTCGTTCACGTCGCCCACCACCGCCAGCCCCTCGCCCACAGCGTCGTAGGACGCCACGCCGGCCAGCAGCAGGCCGTGCTCCCCGATGGAGTAGGCCCCCACAGGACCGCAGTCGCCAGCGCTGCCGTCGCAGTCGTTGTCGATGCCGTCGCCGCACAGCTCCGCCGCGCCGGGGTTCACCGCCGGATCGTCCGGGGCGCAGTCCCCACCGCAGCCGTCCCAGCCGTCGCCGTCAGCGTCACCCAGCTGAGGGTCCACGCTGCCATTGCAGTCGTTGTCCAGCCCGTCGCAGACCTCCTCGGCCCCGGGGTTGACCGCGGCCTCGCTGTCGTCACAGTCCCCGTCCAGCTCCACGAAGCCCGGCGGGAGCACGCACCGGGTCATGCACTGGTCGGAGGTGCCGTAGCCGTCGTGATCCTCGTCCAGGCACCCCACTATGCCATCCACGGGATCGTCGTCCGGGATCCCGTTGCAGTCGTCGTCCAGCCCGTTGCAGACCTCGTCGGCGTCGGGCCGGATGGTGGGATCGTAGTCGTAGCAGTCGCCCAGGGGGCCGTAGCCCTCGGGCTGGCTGCAGGCCCTGCGGGTCTCGCCCAGCTCGATGCCCCAGCCGTCGAGATCGCTGTCCCAGTAGAAGGTGATGGCGTCCAGCGCCTCGTCTTCGTCGATGTCGCCGTCGCAGTTGTTGTCGACGCCGTCGCAGTACTCGTCGGCGCCGGGGTGGATGGTGGCGTCATCGTCCGCGCAGTCGATGGTGGCCCCGAAGCCGTCGCCGTCATCGTCGGTGATGCCCATACCAGAGCCGAAGCCGCAGCCCAGCTTCACCTCGCCCTCGTCAGCGGATCCGCAGACCAACGGGAGCAGCAGCAGCAGGGAGACGGCGCGCATGATCGGGTATTCTGTCACCGAAGCGCGCGGCCGTCGATCACCCCTGGGGATGCTGGTGCAGGTCACGGCAGGAGCGCAGCCCTCGCTGTCGAGGGACCGGGGGACCCGATGGCGACGCCCGCCGCGCGTTAGCGATGCGTAGACCACCCGGAGCCGCCATGGAAGCCCACGCCAAGGATCTTCACCTCATCGACACCCACTACGTCCGCCACGAGCAAGCCGGCGCCTGGTTGCTCGAGCACGAAGGGCGCGCCGCCTTCGTGGAGTGCAACACCAGCCTGGCGACGCCCCGGCTGCTCGCGGCCCTCGCGGCGCGCGGGCTGACCCCCGAAGCGGTGGACTGGGTCTTCGTCACCCACGTGCACCTGGACCACGCCGGTGGCGCGGGTGCCCTACTCCAGCAGCTACCCGTGGCCAAGCTGGTGGTTCACCCCGCTGGCGCCAAGCACATGATCGATCCGCGCGCCCTGATCGCCGGGGCCACAGCCGTCTACGGCCCCGACCGCATGGCCGCCCTGTACGGCGAGATCCTGCCTGTGCCCGCCGAGCGGGTGGTGGCCTCCCAGGACGGGCAGATCCTGGAGCTGGCTGGACGCCCACTGGAAACCCTGCACACCCCGGGCCACGCCTGGCACCACATGGCCATCCACGATCCCCACGGCCAGGGCGTGTTCACCGGCGACGTCTTCGGCCTGGCCTACCGCGCCCTGTACACCCCCAGCGGGCCCTTCCTGTTTCCCACCACCGCGCCCACCCAGCTGGCGCCTGAAGCCATGCTGGCCAGCATCCAGCGCATCGTGGAGCTCGAGCCCCGCTGGATCTTCCTCACCCACTACGGCGCACTGGCCTGGGAGCCCCGCCTCGCCAAGGATCTTCACCGCTTCCTGGGCAGCTGGACCACCGGGGCACTGCAGGTCGTGCGGGACCTCCCAGCGGGCCCACTGCGCCTGGAGGCCATGGAGGATCTGCTCCGGTACACACTGCGGGATCACTACCGCAGGCTGGGTGGCCAAGCCGACGACGCCACCTTCGCAGCATGGACGCAGCTGGATGTGGAGATCAACTCCCAAGGGCTGCTGTACTGGGCCCAGAAGCAGCCGTGAGTCAGGGGGCTGGGGGGCCTCCCCTCGTTTTCCACTTTCTGTGGACGTCTTGACGGAGCAAGTGAGCGGTCACTGCTGATGTTTACGTTGGTAACGACACTTTCGCACACAACCAGCACCCCTCCCGCCTGTGGAAAACCGATGGAAGCTCAGCTGTGAAGGCTGAGAATCCTCAGGGTCTCCTGCCTCCCAAGGCTCCTGGCTTGGGGATGCATGCGAGGCCGCGGCGCCTCGCCTCGCCCAAACCCCTTTCGTCAGCTGTCACTGCGGGCCTTCAGGCGCCTGCACAGCTGCCGATCCTCCACATGCGCCGGGTCCCAACCCATGCCGTAGCGGGCCCAAACCGGGTTGCTGTGACCAAAGCTTCCACCCCAACGCAGCCCCTGATCCTCGGCCGCCTGGCCCAGGGCCTGGTAGAAGGCCGCCCGCTCGTCCAGGCTCTCCACACCGCCGGGGGACAGGTCCACCGCCGCCGATCCCGGGCCACCGTCGTCGCGCAGCTGGTTGTGGCACGAGCCTCCCCCGCGCACGCGGCTCCAGGGACTCTGGCCCAGGCGCTCTCCCAGCTGGCCGATGGCGAAGATGGCCTCCTGCCGCTCGGCGCTGCGCCAGGCCGAGCTGACCCGAACCTCCCAGCCCTCCTCCTCCAGCTGGGCGATCACGGCGTCCACCGCGGGCCGCAGCTCCGGATGCAGGGCCTCGACATCGGCGAGGTCTTCGCCAGGGAGCCAGTCCATCCACCAGCCCTGGGTGAAGACCACCCAGCCCGCCAGGGCCAGCACCCCCAGGTGGAGGACGACGGTCCAGACCAGCGCCAGCCCGACCAGCAGTCCCTTGGCCAGAGGTCGCGCGAACGAGAGCAGGAGCTTGCCAAGGCGAGCGATGATGGACTCCTCCAGCCAGGGAACCCACGGCGTTGCAAGGGGCGTGCCTGTGAACGAGCGTCGGCATCCGGGCTATCGCAGATGGCGAAAACGGGCCTTCGACTAAACGGATCAGCCACAACGGGGCGCACCACCCCCTCTGCTTCACGGGCGGCGCCTGGCCCGCCACGCGACGATGGATCGCGGGGAGACATCGATCATCGCGGGCCGGACGGGGTGTTCGTGGTATCCTCGCCGCCTTCCCCAGAACCCCAGCCCCTCGAAGAGGGAGATCCCATGAGCACAGTGGTAGTCCTCGGCGGAAGCGGTGCGGTCGGCCGCGTCGCGGCCCGAACCCTGGCGGCCTTCGGCAGCTGTGAGCGCGTGGTGATCGCCGACATCGACCTGGAGCGAGCCCGCGAGGTCCAGGCCGATCTAGGAGAGAAGGTCACCGTGGTCCACGTGGACGCCGGGGACGTGGCCAGCGTGCGCGCAGTGGTGCGGGGGGCCGAGGTGGCCCTGAACTGCACCGGCCCCTTCTACAAGTTCGCCCGGCCCGTGCTGCAGGCCTGCATCGACGAGGGCGTGAACTACGTGGACGTCTGCGACGACGTGGACGCCACCATCGACCTGCTGAGCATGGACCCCGAGGCCAAGGCCGCAGGCATCAACGCCTTGATCGGCATGGGCAACTCACCGGGCATCACCAACCTGCTGGGCCGCCTGGCGGCGGACATGCTGCTGCAGGAGACCTGGAGCATCGACATCTTCCACGCCCACGGGGGAGAGGCCTTCGAGGGCCCCGGCGTGGTGGCCCACCGTCTGCACGGCATGGGCATGGACATCCCCATGTTCCTCGAGGGCGAGCTCCGCTATGTGCGCTTCTTCGAGCCCGACGGCTTGGCCCTGCGGCAGAAGGTGGACTTCCACCTGATCGGCGACGGCATCACGGTGTATCCGTACCCCCACCCCGAGCAGATAACGATGCCCCAGCACATCGCCTGCCGGCAGGTGACCAACCGGGGCACGGTGCTGCCCGACGCCTACTTCGAGCTCACCACCGAGGTGGCCCGCCTGGGCCTCACCAGCCAGGAGCCCATTGTTGTGGGCGACCAGGCCGTGGTCCCTCGCGACTTCGCCATCGCCTGGCTGCTGCAGCAGCGGGACCGCCTGCTGGCCGAGGGTGAGTTCGGTATCCAGCGGGGCTGCACCCGCGTGGCCGTGCGGGGCCTGCGCAAGGGCGAGCCCACCACCTTCGTCTTCTCCCTGGCCAGCACCGATCAGGCCCTGGGCGAGGGCACGGGCATCCCCGCGGCCATGGGCGCTATCCTGATGCAGCGGGGCAAGGTCAAGGGGCCGGGCGTGCTGCCCCCGGAAGCCGCCATCGCCCCCATCGACTTCCTGGCCCTGGTCAAGCCGGTCTTGGCCACCACCGGCCAGCAGGGCAGCTTCGAGGGCGTGGTGGTGGAGCGCGTCCGCCCAGACGGCTCGGTGGAGCTGGTGGATCTGCCGTTCTAGCATGAGCGCTACCGCCCACCCCCGCCTCGTCCTGGCCATCGACCACGGCACCTCCGGGGTGCGCACGGCCCTGATCACCACCGGCGGTGAGATCCTGGGCTGGGTGAACCGCGACACCCCCACCGATCACCTGCCAGACGGGGGTGTGGAGCAAGACCCCATGGGCTGGTGGCGAGCCTTCCTGGACGGCGCCGCCGAGTTGCTGGCCCTGGGCCTCGCGGAACCCTCGCAGCTCGTCGCCGTAGCCGTCTCGAGCACCTTCTCCACCACCGTGGCCTGCGCCGCAGACGGACGGCCCGAGGCGCCGGCGATGACCTGGCTGGACTGTCGCGGCGCACCCCACGTGCAGCGCCTGATGGGCGGCCGCATCGGCTTCCAGGGCTACGGCATCCAGAACGTGGCCCGCTGGGTGCCCATCACCGGTGGGGGCCCCAGCCTCAGCGGCAAGGACGACATCGCCCACGTGCTGTTCTGGAAGCATGTCCAGCCCCAAGTCTACCGCGACGCCCGCTGGTTCCTGGGCAGCAAGGACTGGTGGAACCTGAAGCTCTGCGGCCGGGCCGCCGCCAGCTTCGACTCGAACACCCTGTTCTGGCTCAGCGACAACCGGGACGCCGCCGACGTGCGCTACCACTCCGGGCTGGCGAAGAAGGCAGGCATCGACCTGCACAAGCTCGCCCCTCTGGTGCCCGCGCCCACCGTGCTGGGACCCCTGCTGCCCGCGGTGGCCGCCACCCTGGGCCTGCCCGCGGACATCCCCGTGGTGGCCGGCTCGGCCGACCTGCAGAGCGCCTGCATCGGATCGGGAGCGGTGCGTGACTACCAGGCCCACCTCTACCTGGGCACCTCGTCATGGCTGCTGTGCCACGTGCCCTTCAAGCGCACCGATCCTCTGCATGCCATCGCCTCGCTGCCCTCGTCCATTCCGGGCCGCTGGTTCGCGGCCAACGAGCAGGACATGGCCGGCGGCTGCATCGACTGGCTGGTGCGCACGCTGCTCTACCCCCCAGGCCCCCTGGGGCGCGGCGCGCCACCGCCCGACCTGCATGCCCGCCTGGACGCCGCGGTGCTCTCCGCGGCTCCTGGAGCAGGCCGCGTGATCTTCACCCCATGGCTCAACGGTGAGAAGACCCCGGTGGACGACCACCTGCTGCGGGGCGGCTTCCACAACATCGGCATGACCACCAGCGTCGAGCAGCTGGTGCGGGCGGTCTACGAGGGCGTGGCCCTGAACACCCGCTGGCTGCTGGGGCACCTCGAGCGCTTCGTCGGTCGGCGCCTCGAGCCCGTGCGCGCCATCGGCGGCGGTGCCCGCTCGGACGCCTGGTGCCAGGTCTACGCCGACGTGCTGGGACGGCCCATCCACCGGGTGGCCCAGCCCCGCCTGGCCAACGCCCGAGGCGCGGCCCTGATCGCCGGCGTGGCCCTGGGGGACATCGCCTTCGACACCATCCCCGAGCGGGTGCCCGTAGACGCGCGCTTCGAGCCCAACACGAAGCACAGCGCCACCTACGCGCAGCTCTTCGAGGCCTTCCTGGAGCTGCACAAGGGCAGCCGCCGCGTATACCACCGCCTCAACGGCTAGCCGCGAGCGACGCACCATGACCACCAAGCCCCCCAGCCAAGACACCCTGCCCCTCGTAGACGGGCTGCACACCCTCGAGCGGCCACAGGACGACGCCCCGAACACCCTGCTCGAGCCCCCCGACCCCGGCTCGGACACCTGGGACCCCGACCGCCCAGCCTCACCGGAGGCGCCCTCCAGGCCCGTGGCGGCCCCAGGGGGCTTCGGCGCCGACCCCGATCTGCCCCCCCCGCAGGATCCCCCCCTCCGCTTCACCGTCTTGCCCCGCGCCGGCGAGCCGGTCACCCCCACCAGCCCCCAGCCCCGCTACCGCCTCGAGCAGCAGCTGGGCCGGGGCGGCATGGGTGAGGTGGAGGCGGTGCTGGACAACGACATCGGCCGCATGGTGGCGGTCAAGCGTCGCCGGGTGGGCCTGGAGGACGCGGCGGGCCTGGCCCGCTTCGCCGACGAGATCCGCACCGTGGGCCAGCTCGAGCACCCCAACATCGTGCCCATCCACGACGTGGGCATCGACGATCTGGGACGCCACTACTTCGTGATGAAGTACGTGGACGGCGAGACCCTGGCCGACATCATCCGGCACCTCAAGGCGGGCGATCTGGAGACCCACGCCCGCTACGGCTTCGAGGAGCGCATGCGGGTGTTCCGCGGCATGCTCGAGGCGGTGGACTTCGCCCACGACGCCGGGATCCTGCACCGGGATCTCAAGCCCGCCAACGTGATGGTGGGCGAGCACGGCGAGGTGACCGTGCTGGACTGGGGCCTGGCCCGGCCCCTGGACCCCAGCCAGCCCGAACCACAGGCGGATCCCGCCGCGGTGGGCACTCCCGCAGAGAGCGGCGAGCGCCTCAGCGACACCCGCGCCGGCCAAGTGCTGGGCACCCCCGCCTACATGTCCCCAGAGCAGGCCCGCGGCGAACCCCTGGACGCCCGCAGCGACATCTACTCCCTGTGTGTCATGCTCCACGAGCTCGTCGGCCTCGAGCACTACCTGCACGATTACCAGGACAGCCAGGCCATGATCACTGGCGTACAGGAGGTGGAGCCCAAGCTCCTGAGGCTGCCGCGCCATGCCGCCCAGGGTCAAGTGCCCATGGACATCCTCTGGTTCGTGCACGCCGGGATGCACAAGGACAGAGAGCAGCGCTACCCATCCACACGGGCGATGCTCGAGCGCCTGGACGAGCGCGCCGAGGGCCGCATCCCCATCCAGTGCCACGTCACCTTCACCCAGCGGGTGCTCAGCGAGCTGACCCGCGTCGCCGTCCGCCATCCCGTGGCCGCGCTGGCAGGCTACGCCGTGGCCGGGGTGACGCTGGCGGTGGCGCTGGTGGGGTGGGCGGTCAGCTAGGGTCGGCCAGGGTCAGCGAGGCTCGGCCATCACCCAGCCGCCCAGCTGGCGCTCGAGCAGGCGAGCCACGGCGATGGTGCGGGCGTCATCGCCCCTGCGGCCCACGACCTGCACCGCCGTGGGCAGGCCGTGGCGGCCCGAGCCCACCGGCACCACGGTGGCCGGCAGCTCGAGGACGTTGAACAGGGCCGTGCAGACCCAGTCCAGGGGGCCCAGGAACGCGGCCCGGTGGTGGGGCGCCGGCCGGCTCCAGGGGGGGTGCAGGATCACCGCGCGGGGGCCCATGCGCACCTCGAGGGCCTGGCGACGCTGCGCCAGGCGCACCATGGCGCGCTCGTAGTCGCTGGGGATGCCGCCCAGCAAGGCCTCGAGCAGGCAGACCACCAGGGGCAGGCCGCTGTGCTGGCTGCGCCCGATGACCCGCAGCATGGCCTCGCGAGCCAGGGGGATGGTGCGGCCATCCCCCAGGATCTCCCGGTAGCGCTCGCCGCCGGGGACCATCAGGGCTGCGCTCCAGGGCAACACCCCGTTGCCCAGGGACAAGGCGTCGGGTGGGTGGACCTTGGCGCCCAGCGCCTCGAGGGCCCGCGCCGCGCGGCGCACGGCCTCGCGGGCCTCGGGCCACATGGCCACCCCCAGGTGGTCCTCGACCGGAAAGACCTCGAGCTCCCGAGGCTCCAGCGCCGGCTCGTCCGCCGCGAGTGGGAAAGCACGGGCGACGGGATCGAACCCGTCGGGACCCGCCATGATGCGCAGCAGCGGGAGCAGATCCTCGCTGCGCCTGGCGAGGGGCCCCAGGCACAGCAGCGCGCGGGCTTGGCCGTGGGGCTGTGGCAGGTGACCGGTGGTGGGCACCATGCGCCCGCTGGGCTTGTGGCCCGTGACGCCGCAGAAGGCCGCCGGGATGCGGATGGAGCCGCCGATGTCGGCTCCGATGGAGAAGGGCACCGCGCCGCAGGCCACCAGAGCGCCGCAGCCGCCGCTGGAGCCCCCCGCGGTGCGGCGGAGATCCCAGGGGTTGCGGGTGTGGCCATAGATCGGGTTGCGAGCCTCCATCCACAGCCCACCTTCGGCCATGTTGGTGACCCCGAGCACGATGGCTCCCGCCGCCCGCAGCCGCTGGACCACCGTGGCGTCGCCGCCGGCCAGGCGCCCGCGCCGGGCCACGATGCCCGCGGTCCACGGCATCCCCTGCACCGCCACGAACTCCTTGACCGTGCAGGGCACCCCCAGCAGCGGCGGCAAGACCTCGCCGTCGGCGGCCAGACGGATGCGCCGCCCCGCCGCGCGAGCCTCGGCCCGGGCCTGGTCGAAGCGATCGGCCACCAGCGCGTTCAGGACCGGGTTGACCTGCTGCACGCGCCGAATGTGGGCCTCGACGACGTCGATGGGATCGATCTCGCCCCGACGCATGCGCGCGGCGAGCTGAGTGGCTGATGCCTGGAGCAGAGAGAGCATGGGAGTCCGTATTCGGCGCCGCGCCCCACCACCAGCCGACGCGTTAAGCGCCGCGCAGGTCGAGGTGCCCATGAACCCGAGCGTCTGGCTGTTCCCCCTGCTGCTGGCCCCCTCCGCCCAGGCCACGGACACCTGGACCGACCCCCACCCGGGGGTGCGCTACCTGCACCGCACCACGGCGGACCCCAACCAGATCCACGCCCTCGAGGTGGACCTCTGCGCCCGGGGGATCCAGGTGCGCGCCACCCAGGAGGGCGAGCGTCAGCGCACGGTCTCGTCCTTCGCCGGCCTCGTGGGCGCCCAGGCCGCCATCAACGGCGACTTCTTCTCCTACGACGGCTACTGGCCCACGGGCATGGCCGTGGGCGCAGGAGAGTACTGGCGGGCCGACAACGACTGGAACGGCTTCATCGCCTTCGGCCGGGACCACACATGGATCAGCGACCCGGTGGAGACCTGGGCCGAGCCCGCCGACTGGATGGACGAGGCCGTGGGCGGCTTCCCCAAGTTGGTCGAGGGCGGTGTGGCCCTGTCCTCCTACACCTCCGCCCCCAGCCACTGCACCAGCCTCAACCCGCGCTCGGCCGTGGGCCTGTCCGCCGACCGGCGCACCCTGTGGATGGTGGTGGTGGACGGACGCTCCTCGAGCAGCGACGGCATGACCTGCCAGCAGCTGGGCGCACTGATGGTGGACCTGGGCGCCGACACGGCCCTGAACCTGGACGGCGGCGGATCGTCGGCCGTCTGGACCGCCGCGAACGGCGTGCTCAACGATCCATCCGACGGCTCCGAGCGCACCGTGGCCAACCACCTGGCGGTCTGGGCCGACGGCACAGGAGCCCCCGAGAGCTGCGACTTCTGGCTGGACGACGTGGTGATCGACGCCCACCTGCTCGACGGCGGCTCCACGGACGTGGACGGCGACGGGCTGGCCGACGCCTGCGCCCGGGCCGCGGCGGGCTTGCTCTGCTACCGCTCCACCGGCGCGGCCTTCCCGGCCCGCTGGGAGCTGGCGGATCTGTCCAACGACGACGGGTTCTCGAGCGAGCGGCACTACGGCACCCTGCGCTGGGGTGACCTCGACGGCGACGGCACCGCCGACGTCTGCGCCCGAGGCGCCGACGGGGTGCGGTGCTGGCTGGGGAGCTACGGCGGCTTCGGCCAGGCCATCCAGGGACCAGCCCTGAGCGATGACTCCGGCTGGGACGGCATCGATCACTGGAGCACCCTGCGGCTGGCCGACATCACAGGGGACGGCCGCGACGACCTGTGCGCCCGTGCCGCCGCGGGCTTCCGCTGCTGGCCCTCCACCGGCAGCGGCGCGAGCGTGACCTTCGGCGACGCCGTGGCCATGGAGGACCTGAGCGACGCGCTCGGCTGGGTGTGGCCCCGCTACTACGGCACCATCCGCATGGGAGACATCGACGGCGACGGCCGGGAAGACCTCTGTGCCCGCGGCGGCGCCAGGGAGTACTGCTGGCGCTCCTCCGACGACAGCGCGAGCGCGGCGTTCGAGGCCGTAGCGGGCGCCCCGACCTGGAGCGATGACGCCGGCTGGGACGACGTGAGCAGCTGGTCCACCATCCGCATGGCCGACGTCGACGGCGACGGGCGGGCCGATCTCTGCGGCCGCTCCCCCACCACCTTCACCTGCCACCTCTCCGAGGGCAGCGGCGCCAGCGTGACCTTCGGCGACGCCATCGACGGGCCCGCCCTGGCCGACAGCAGCGGCTGGGGGGACCACAGCAACTACGCCACCCTGCAGCTCGCGGACCTCGACGGCGACGGCGACCTCGACCTGCTGGCCCGGGCTGACGCCGGGGTGGTCTGGTGGCCCTGGGAGGGCGCGAGCGCAGGCTTCGGCAGCTCCCACGAGGGGCCGGCCCTGTCCGACGAGCAGGGCTGGGACGACCACCGCTACTACTCCACCCTGCGCACGGCGGACATCGACGGGGACGGCGACGCCGATCTCTGCGCCCGGGGCCCCGAGGGCCTGAGCTGCTGGCTGGCGCCCGAGCTGAGCACGGAGATCACCGGGCCGGAGTGGTCCGACGCCTCGGGCTGGGACGGCGACCGCTACTACTCCACCCTGCGCATCGCCGGGGGCGGGACCGCTGGTGACGACCCGGACGACACCGACGGCGTCCCCGCCGACGACTCCGACGACTCCGGCGATGACCCGCCCGGCCTGCGCTTCCCGGACGAGGGCTGCGGCGGCTGCGCGAGCGGGCGCCAGGCGGCCGCGCCCTGGCTCGCGCTGATGGCCTTGGTGGGATGCGCGGGGATCAGGCGCCGCCGCTGATCAGGGCGCGTAGTAGCCGGTCCAGCTGACCACGTTCTTCTGGGACGGGCGATACCACATGGTGACGCCCACGCCCTTGCGGGGGTCGTACTGGTAGTAGATGTTGCGCGGGTCGCTCACGCCGTACTGGTTGTACCAGGCACCAGCGCCGTCTTCGCGCATGACCTCGTAGGCGTTGTGGGTCATGCCCAGCAGGGTGGGCGGCAGCGCGTCCACCGGACAGCTGCCCCGCCAGCTCAGGCTGCCCTCGGCCACGGTGGGATCGAAGGTGAACAGGTAGTCGCCAGCGCCGGCCAGGTAGCCGCCGTAGTAGGTCAGGCCGCCGTAGCCCGACGCGTAGTACGATCCCCCCGGATCCATCGACGCGTAGACGTCGCCGACGCAGGTGAAGTCGGCGGCGCCGTAGTAGCCGGTGGCCTGCAGCTGGGCCCGAGCCTCGAACATCGCGATGGCGCCATAGCCCCAGTAGGAGGTGACGAAGCTGCCCGTGGCCAGCCCCATCTGATCCGGCACCAGGGTGAGCTCGAGCAGGTAGTTGGCCCCGCAACCCAAGGCGCCGATGCACTCGTCGTCGTCGCAGTCGATCAGGCCGTCGGCGTCGTTGTCGACCTTGTCGCTGCAGTCTTCCATGCAGGCGTCCACGCAGTCGTCGTCCTCGCAGTCGATCAGGCCGTCGGCGTCGTTGTCCACGCCGTCCTCGCAGTCCTCCACCGGGATGTCGGTGTCCGCGTCGGTGTCCGCGTCGGCGTCGCTGTCGGCGTCGGCGTCGGCGTCGCTGTCGGCGTCGGCGTCGGCGTCGGCGTCGGCGTCGGCG
>CALDOK010000388.1 GCA_937912125.1 uncultured Pseudomonadota bacterium | reverse complement strand
CCGCGGACCCGTCACCGCCGATGCCGCCCTCTTCGCCGGGCTTGAGCAGGCTGGTGGGGGCGTCTTCGCGCAGGTAGTCCCAGCCCTGGTTCTCGAAGCTCTCCAGGGCCATGGTCAGGCCTTGACGCCGGAAGGCCCAGCAGTTGTAGGCGACCGACACGAAGAAGCTGGCGGGCAGGCGGTTGCGCTTGGCCACCTTGCACGAGAGCACGGTGGTCTCGCCGCCGAAGCCCAGGGTGCCGACACCCAGGGTGTTGCCCTGCTCGACCACGAGATCCTCGAGCTTGGCGAGCACGGGATCGGGGTTGGTGTCGTCCAGGGACCGCAGCAGCTGCTTCTTGGAGAGCTCGTAGCTGCCGGCGCGATCACCGCCGATGCCGACGCCGAGGAAGCCGGGCGAGCAGCCCTTGCCCTGGGCCTTGTACAGGGCATGCAGGACGCACTTGCGCACGCCTTCGAGGTCGCGGCCCGCCTTTCCCAGCCCGTCGAGCACCGCCGGCAGGGAGTACTGGGCGGACATGTTCTCGCTGCCGCCACCCTTGAGCACCAGGCTGACGTGCAGGGAGTCCTCGCGCCAGGCCTCGAACTTGACGACCGGGTAGAGCGTGCCCTCGTTGCCTTCGTTGGCGCCGGTCACGGAGTCCACCGAGTTGGGCCGCATGATGCCGGCGGCGGTGGCGCGGCGCAGGGCCAGCTTGATCTGCTCGGCGGCCTGGATGGTGTCGAAGCCCAGTGGGTGATGCACGACGAAGGTGGGCATCCCCGTGTCCTGGCACACCGGCGCGGTGCCCTTGAACGCCATGTCGACGTTGATGGCGATGGCCGCGTTGGCGATGGCGTTGCGGGTGCCCGCGCTCTCACCGCCGCGGGCGCGGGCCAGCGCCTGCAGTCCGTCGGCGGGGAGCGTGGTGGAGGTGCGTACGATCAGCTCGTACATACGGTCCTGGAAGGCCTGCATTGTGTCTCCTGAGTGACGAGTCCGTCGGCCCCATGGTCAGGCGGGGCCGAGGCGCGGGCGCGGGTGGGGCTTACTGAGTGCAGTCCGGATTGGGCTCGCCTGGGCTCCCCAGGTCGCCGTCTCCGTACGCTGTGGTGGCCGCACACCAGTAGGCTCCATCGTCGTTGCTGTCCGCGTCGAGGTGGTCGGGATCGAGGACCATAGAGGCCCCCGCGAGCGCCGGAAAGCTAACGCCGTCGTCCCAAACCACACTGTCGAAGATGACTCCGCTATGCGCCAGGACAAGTTCGTCTGGACCGTTGGCCAGGGTGAAGCTGGTGTAGGGGTAGTCCCAGGAAGCCGTCACACCGCCGTTGCTGTGGGCGTCTGCGTTGGCCGCGAGCACAGCGTAGCTCCAGGGCTCCACCAGCACGGTCTCGGTGACCACGAAGGCATCCCCGTCGGCGTCTCGCAGCTCGAGCCCCCGCAGGTCCACCGCTCCATCGGTGGCGTTGTGCAGCTCGATCCACTCGCCGAGATCGTCGAAGACAGCCTCGGGATCGCGCATGATCTCGGTGATCACCAGATCACCCTCTCCCAGCGCCGCGATGCAAGCCGCAGCCCCGCAGTCCTCCAGCAGTGGGTCGTAGCCGACCAGATCATCGCCCGCTCGGGGAGCGAGCACGAAGCGACCACGCTCGTACCACACCACACCCACGATGGACTCGAGGAGCGCGCCGCTGAGGGTGGTGGTGGAGGCGTAGAGGTCGACGACCTCGAGCTGGCTCTCGATCCACCAACTGCCGATGCCCCCCTGGCTCACGGTGGGGGCGTCGAGGCGGACGAGCATGCCCTCGTAGGGCTCTGCATCCTCGGGTGAAGTCAGGGTCGCGAGCTCCACGAGGACCGGCTCGGGGACCGCGGCTTGGCCCAGGGCCTCGGGCGCCTGGTCGAGGATCAGGGCGGTGAGGCTGCCGTCACCCAGCTGAGGGGCCTGCGAGTCGGCCAGCTCCGTCAGCTCGCCGGTGAGCACCACCAGCTCGCCCTCGTCGAGGTGTGCCGGGATCTCTCCGGCGCTGATCCACAGGCCACCGTAGGCAAGGGCCCCGCCGGGGACCGCCACGTGAAAGCCAGCCTCGATCACGGGCCCTACCACCACCGCCTGCTCGATACGCAGGAGCGTGCCGGGCTCCACCAGGCCCTGCTGGACCTCCTGGATCGTGGCCACCGTGTAGAGGTCGCTGTCCACGTCGGAGTCGGTGTCGGTGTCGGTGTCGGTGTCGGCATCTCCGTCGGTGTCGGCGTCGACCTCGTCCTCGGTGTCGTCGGTGTCGCCAGGCGGGCGAGTGGTGCCGCCTTCGAAGCAGGCGCTGGCGCCCAGAAAAAACAGAGCAGCAGGCAAGTGCCAGGCGAGTGGGGTCATCGGACGGCGAAGCTCCTGGTTTCTCCAGCATCGTCTGGCGGTGGCCCGGGCAGCTTGATCGCGGCTGGAGGCCTCGAACGAGTTGACTGGAGGGATCGCTTGCTGGTAGGCATCAGTGACATCATGCCATGACATGAACGCGTATTGGAGAAGACCATGTCCACTCTCGTCCCTGCTCTGCTGCTGCTGCTCTCGGGCTGTCCCGATCCAACCAACGCTCCCGCCGCCGACCTCGATGACGCCGGTGCTGGGACCACAGACGCCGCGGGTGGCCTGGGCTCCTCGGGCGAGGGCGCGGCGGGCGGTACGATGCACACCGTCGATGCCACAGTCGAGCCCGGCGAAGGCGTGGTGCTGTCCGGCACCATCATCTACGAAGGCGAGAAGACCGGGCGCATCCGGCTGGACGTGCTGACCTCGCGCGGCAACAACCCCCACCTGCTGGCCAAGACCCTCGAGCTGCCCTCGCTGGGCGAGTGGAGCATCGAGCTCCCCGAGGACTTCGGCTCCGTCAACGTGGTGGGCTTCCTCGACCAGACCGGCGACGGCCCGACCCCCGACGACCCCGCCATGGCGATGCCCGCGCCCATCATCGTAGGAACGGAGGACATCACGGGCTTGGTCCTGGAACTGTCGGACGACCCGAACCTCGGCGCGCTCACGCCGACGGCTCCGCCCCCAGAGCCCGGTGCCACCCCGTCGGCCGACGGCATGGGCACCCCCACGGGTGAGCCCATCGTGGGCGGGCCCGGCGATCCAGGAGGTCCGGGCGGCGTCGAGCCCGACGGCCAGCCCAGCGGTCTTGGTGACGCTCAGGCCGGGCCTCCGCCCATCGAGAACGAGCACTTCGAGCCCCAGCCGGCCCCCCCCCCGGGCGAGCCTGAGTTCGCAGAGCCTCAGCCTGAGCCCCCGCCCGAGGGCCAGCCCGACCCAGGGGAAGCACAGCCGTGACAGAGCGCCCCAGCGCTGATCCAGAGCTGTCGGTCATCGTCCCCGTCTACAACGAACGGGGCGACATCGAGCGGCTCCACGCTGGCATCGCCCAGGCCCTCGAGGGCCGCCGCTTCGAGGTGCTGTACATCAACGATGGCAGCACCGATGGGACCGGCAAGATCCTCGACACCCTCGGCGAGGGCGACACGCGCGTCAAGGTGATCCACTTCGTGCGCAACTACGGCCAGACCGCGGCGCTCACGGCGGGCTTCAGGAACGCGGCGGCGCCGGTGCTGGTCACCATGGACGCCGACTACCAGAACGACCCCGCCGACATCCCCATGATGCTCGAGCACCTCGAGGAGTTCGACGTGGTCTGCGGCTGGCGCAAGAACCGCCAGGACGCCACGGTCAAGCGCCTGATCCCCAGCCGCGTGGCCAACTGGCTCATCGCGGCGCTGTCCAAGGTGCCCCTGCACGACTACGGCTGCACCCTGCGCGTCTACCGCCGCGAGTTCGTCCAGGACATCCCGCTCTATGGCGAGATGCACCGCTTCATCCCCATCTACGTCACCTGGGCTGGTGCGCGCCTGACCGAGGTCCCGGTTCGCCACCACCCGCGCATCCACGGCGAAGCCAAGTACGGCTTGGAGCGCATCTTCAAGGTCCTGCTGGACCTCACCACCCTCAAGTTCCTCAGGGACTTCTTCGTCACGCCCATCTACTTCTTCGGCTGGGTCGGCTTCATGCTGGTGTTCGCGGGGCTGCTGTCCGGTGCGCTGGCCATCCCCTGCTGGTACCTGGTGGATCGTCCGCTCATCGCCGCCTGCCTCACCATCGTGGCCCCCATGCTGTCCATCTTCGGCGTGGTGGAGATCACGCTGGGCATCATCGCCGAGGTGTTGATCCGGATGCACTACGAGATCCAGGGCAAGAACCCCTACAAGATCCGGGTCAC
>CALDOK010000387.1 GCA_937912125.1 uncultured Pseudomonadota bacterium | reverse complement strand
ATCCGATCATCTACGTGAACACGGACCAGGAGAGAGCGGTGGTGGACCAGGCTGCCGATGCCATGGTTGCCGCCAACACTCCGCCCAGACTGTTCCGCCGAGGTGACCTGTTGGTACGGCTCGAAGGTCAGGACCAAGGGTCGAGGTTCTGCGAGCTCACCAGATCCGGACTGGCCGACGAACTGTCACGCGCAGCCGACTGGTACGCATTGAAGGACGACGGCGCAGTGAACGCCAGGCAACCCGAGTACGTGGCTCAGCGGCTCCATGACAGCCCCGATCCACGACTGCCAGACCTGCTGCTACACGCCACGGTGCCCGTGTTCGACCCTGGCGGAGCCCTGCTGGCGACCAACGGCTATCACCCCGCATCGGGCACGTACCTCAGCCTCCCTGCGGAACTGGATCGCCAGTGGCCCACGGATGTCACCGAGAACCAAGTCCAAGCCGCGGTCGAGCTCATCCGCGACGACTGGCTCGCTGACTTCGTGTTCGCAGAGGAAGGCGACTTCGCACACTTCCTCGCCTTTCTGATCCAGCCGTTGGTCATGGCCATGATCGAGGGGACCACACCGGCACTCTTGATCACCGCACCGGTGCGGGGCGTAGGCAAGACCTTCCTCGCGCAGTTGCTGGGGAGGGTTCACATAGGAGGTTCACCGGCGGTCTGTGCCCTGCCCAAGACCGAAGAAGAACAGGAGAAGCGGATCACGACCTACCTGGTCGATGGCCACCCCATCGTGGTGTTCGACAACGTCGACAAGGGACTGTCCTCCTCCGTGCTGGCCTTGCTTCTCACGGGTGAGGTCTGGAAGTCACGGATTCTCGGGGTCACTCGCTCCGTCACCGTGCCCAACAGGACAACGTGGATTTTCACTGGTCAGAATCCCATGGCCACGGACGAGCTCGTGCGCCGGTTCGTCGAAGTGTCGATCCTGCCAAGCTGCGAGAAGCCGGAGAAGCGAAACCCCTCGACGTTCCGTCATCCGAATATCCACCGCTGGACAGAATCGAACAGAGCCCGCCTGCTGGAGGCCTTGATCACGCTGGTCCTATGGTGGAAGCAGCAGGGCTGTCCCCCAGGCAAAGGGAGCATGGGCAGCTACGAAGACTGGGTCCGCGTCGTCGGTGGCATTGTCCAGGCCGCTGGCGTGCCAGGCTTCCTCGACAAGAAGCGGTCGTCGCTCGAGCACCGCCAGTACGTCGACGTCGTCAAGGAGCTGGTGCGGGCCTGGGCGCTGGAATGCCCGCAGGAGGCCATGACGTCCAAGGAACTGCTGGCGTTCGGCCTAGAACACGCCGATGTCGAGCTGCACGAGGATCTCACGGCGCAGAAGCTGGGGCAGCGCCTGGGCACCAAACGCGGCGTGATCGTGCAGGGCTACCGTCTGGAGTCCGGCGGGCAGAACCGGCGCAGGGTGAGCACCTGGGTGCTGGAACCTGTCACGCCGCGCGAGCCCGAGCGAGTTTCTCACCCTCCCAGGGAGGACGGTGACCAGCCCGAAGAGACTGCGAGTGCAGGGGCTCAGTGCCAAGCAGGTCAAGCCCCGGCGCAGCCCCGGCAGCAGCCCCGGCACGCAGAACGCCCGTCATACGCCAACAATGAACGAAGTGCAGGGGCTGCAGGGGCTGTTTCTCAATCTAAGAGGGGGTCTGAGAGAAAAACATATAAAAGTTCCACTGAAGAAGTATTTACACACCAATACGCTACGAGGGCCGCAGACCACGATCAAGCCCCTGCAGCCCCGGCACCTTCGGCATATCCTTATTTCGAGTATGCGGAATCGTTGCAGGGGCTTGCGCCGGGGCAGGTGCCGGGGCTTGCGGGAACCCCTGCAGCCCCCGCAGGTGATCAGGACGACTCCGCCACCAGCGAGCCGGATCGCTGCACCGTCACCCCTCCCCCCTCGGCCTACACCGAGGTGAGCAATGTCCGCGACCAGGCCCTCGCCCTTGGCTGGACCGAGGACCAGCTCACATCCACGACCGGAGCAACCGCCTTCCCCAGCCCCGGGCACGGTCTGGTCTGCCATCTCCGGGACGGCGACACCCTCGGCGCCGTCACCCGCCAGAGCATCGAGATCCTGCACCCCAACGGCCACCGAGCGCGGTTCTACAACGACCGCGCACCCCAGCCCTGGGTGAGCAAGAAGAACGGAGGCAGCCCATGACCTCCCCCAGCCCCTTCCCCCGCTTCCTCACCGTCCGCCAGGTCTGCGCCATCGTCCAGCGCAAGCCCAGGACGGTGTACCGCTGGATCAGGCAGGGCGACCTCCCGGGCACCCGCAAGGTCAAGGACGGCTACCTCGTGCCCCAGGAGGCAGTGGAGAGCGTGCTCGAGATCCTGGACGAAGACGACAGCTGAACGCGAACCGGAGCACCCCGGGACACCAGGGCCAAAGCAGTGATCATCCGTGATCATCCGTGGACACCGGACGTTTTCGGGCCACGTAGACTGGGTGTGAAAGCAACGGCACGACGCCGCACCCACCAAGGGGAACCCCATGACCGCCACCAGCCCCATCGAGGTCCGCGAGCTTCTCACCCTCGAGCAAGCCGCCGCCTACGTCCACCGCTCCACCCGCACGATCCGCCGCTGGGTCGAGGGCGGCGACCTGCCCAACACCGTGCGGGTCAAGACCATGCTGCTCGTCCCCCGCTCGGACCTGGACGCCATGTTCAAGCCGATCAGCTCGGCAGCGTAGGACTCCACCATGGCCGCCACCGAACCGCTCGAGCCCGCCATCTGGCCTGACCTGTCCGAACGCCAGCGCACAGCCCTGCCCATCGTGCTGGGATGCGCCACTCTGGGTGCCGGGCTGGAGAAGGCCGAGGTCTCGCAGACCACCTGGTACCGCTGGAGACGCCAGACTCCCTTCGAGAAGGCGTACCGGCACTGCCAGCGGGTCCTGGTCCAAGAGGCGCTCAACGATCTGAAGGGCGCAGTTCGGTACGCGGTCACCGGGCTGATGGGCCTGATGGCCTCCAAGAACGAGCACATCCGCCTGCAGGCCTGCCGAGACGTACTGGGCCATGCCATCCGCGCCATGGAGGTCGGAGAGTTGGCCGAGCGCATCGAGAGCCTGGAGCTGATGCTCGTGCCCCTGCTGGACGAGGCTACAGAATGAGCCAAGCCCTCGCACGTCGACTCCGCAAGCTGGAACGCCGCATACTCGCCCTCGCCCTCACCGGGGACGGAGCCACATCGTCCCCCCCCACCCCCGTGGCTCCGCCCGGTGGGGGCAACCCTCTACGACCCGCCCCCTCCCACACCGTGCCGGCGAGCTCCGACCCGGCTCGACGACAGTGGTGAGGGGGCGGGATGCTGAGGATGTACGACGCCCTGCCCGCGTACCTCGGCGGCAAGCGAAAGCTGGTGGCGCGCATCTTCCGGCACCTGCCCTGCCCGGCAGAGGCGCCGGTCTTCGCCGATGCCTTCCTGGGTGGCGGCTCGGTGAGCATGTACGCCAAGGCTCGGGGCTACTCCGTGCGCTGCAACGACATCGCCGAGCGCTCGGTGATCATCGGCAAGGCGCTGATCGACAACAGCCAGGTGACCCTGTCCGAGCACGACGTGATGCGCCTGTTCGTGCCCCACCCCGAGGCCGGCACCTTCGCCCGGGACCACATGGCCCCCGACGTGGTGACCCCCAGCCACGCCGCCCCACTCGACAACGCCATGGCCTGGGCGAGAGCCACCGAGGGTCCCAAGGGCCAGCTCTACCTGCTGCTCTGCGTCCGCTACCTGTTGAGCCAGCGACCGATGGGAAACTTCGGCGCCAAGACCATCGTCCACCAGATGGCCGAGGGGGAGTACGACGAGGTCAACCCGGCCTACCTGAAGGACTGCGTGCAGCGCATGGTCCTGCAGCACCCGTTGAAGGTGGCCAAGAAGCTGGCGCGCAAGGGCAACCTGGGCGTGTTCGCCAACGGCCTGGAGCACGAGACCTGGCACGGCGACGCTCTGGACTTCTGCCGCAACGTCCGGGCCGACATCGTCTTCTGGGACAGCCCCTACGCCGGCACCTCGTCCTACGAGCGCGAGATGCGGCCCCTGGACGAGATGCTCGCCGGACACACCATCGAGCCGGTCAAGTCCAGGTTCTCCAAGGCCGACTCGCTGCAGTTCCTCGAAGAGCTGTTCGTAGCCGCAGAGCACATCCCGGTCTGGGCCATGTCCTACGGCGGGCCCGCCATCGACGCCGAGACCCTCCAGCAGATGATGGGCAAGTACCGGCGTGACGTGAAAGTCGAAGCCCACAAGTACGCCCACCTCGCAGCCCTGGCCTCTGCCGAGTCCAAGAAGAAGAACGTCGAGCTCATCCTCATCGGGAAGGGACAACCATGACCGCAACCGACCGCAACCGCTCCCGTGGCAGGAAGCCACGCGCTGTCGCCCCCGACGAACCCACCCAGCAAGCCGCTCCCGGCGTACCCCAGACCGACCAGGAGCCGGCCTGCGAACCCGCCCCTGACCTGCCATCCGGGACCGTCCAGGACGGCGTGAGAGCCTCTCTGGAGCCCACGCGCATGCTGGTCGTCCACCTGGCCGTCGAGGCCCTGGAGCCCAACCCCTGGAACCCCAACCGCATGGACGAGCGCACCCAGGACAAGCTGCGCGCGTACCTGCAGCGCGAGGGCCTGGTGCAGCCGTTGGTGGTTCGGCCCCACCCCGAGACCGAGGACCGCTACCAGATCCTGGGCGGCTTCCACCGTTGGCAGCTGTGCAAGAACGAGCTGGGCTACACCGAGGTCCCCTGCGTCGTGCTCGAGCTGGACGACCGCCGAGCGAAGGTGCTCACCGTGAACCTCAACGAGCTGTCGGGGGATCCCGTCCCGCATCTGCTCGCCGAGCTGGTCCACGACCTGAACCGCGACACGACCTTGGACGACCTGGCGACCCAGCTCCCGTACGAGATGCGCCAGCTGCAGGACTCGCTGGAGCTGCTCAAGCTGCCCGATGGGTTGGAGCTGCAGCTGCAGCGTGAGGTCCAGGAGCACGAGGACGGCTCCCCCACATCGCTGACCTTCGTGGTGGACGAGGCCGAGCCCATCTCCCAGGCCCTGGAGCAAGCGGCGGGGAGCCTGGAGGGCAAGAACCGTCGTGGTCGAGCGCTGACGTTGATCTGCCGGCACTACCTGTTGTCGTTGCCCGAGCCTTCTCCTGCGCCCGTGGAAGCCTGAGCGACACGACTTCGCAGAACGTCCATTGGACGAACCCCAGCACGGAGGCGACACCATGGCCGACCAAGACGACACCTCCGAGCCCACCGCCCCAGCCAGCCTGGAAGTCGCCGTCACAGCAGGGGACGCCGAGGAAGACCTGGCAGCCCTGCTCCGACTCAGGGACGAACTGCTCGAGCACTACCAGCCCACAGGCCGGGTCGAAGAGTTGCTGGTGGATCGCATCGTAGGCCTTCAGTGGAGGCTCCGACGCGTCCAGCGAGCCGAGCGCGGCCTGATCGGCGACCGCACCCGTGACGTCCTGCGAAAGCGAAGGGTCCAGCGCCACGACGACGGAGACGAGGAGGTGTCGGAGGGCCTGTGGGGCAACGCGCTCATGCGAAGCTCGAACCACCACGCCCTGGCGCACGCCCTGGGCTTCGTGACGGAACTGCGCCAGCAGGTTCGCGGGAAAGAGAAGCCCGACGTCAACGAGGCCCGCGTCGAGTTCAACAAGCTGTTCGGCTTCGACGAGGACGACTGGCCCACGGGCAAGGCCGCCTCGATGCTGGTTCTGCTGAACATCCTGAACGAAGACGGCCGCTGCATCGAGAACGTGAACGAGGAACAGCGCACCCGACGGGTCCAGAAGATCAGGCGAGAGCTGGTGAGAGACCTGGGCGAGGTCGAGCGTGCCCTCGTCACCCTTCACGACATCGCCAAGGCCATCGCCCTGGCCGGAGACGCGGCAGCCGTGGAAGCCAAGAGCCTACCCCAGGCCCACGACCTGCAGGCCCTCTCCCGCTACGAGCAACACCTCATCAAGACGATGGAGGTCGCCGAGACCACCCTGCGCAAGGAGCAGGCTCGCAGGCGCCTACGGACCGCGATCGTGCAGAGCTACCGCGACCGCTGGCACTGAGGGGCCCCCGATGTTTCCTGGCAGAGAGCCGCTCCGGTTTTGCGGCACGGGTGGGGGGCATGACTCGACCACCCTCCAGATCGAGGCTCCGACCCGGGGGGCGGGGGTAGACAGAGCGGGGCAAGCAAGGCCTTTCGACGACCAACCAGCAGACCCCGGCTACAGAACCGCCGCAACCAGCAGAACGTAGAAGGGCTTCTTGTTGTACTGGTCGCGTGAGAAGCAGCAGCGAACCTCCGACGCGTCTTCGTCGAGTTGCATCAGGAGCTTGCCGAGCGTCACGTTGTTCCGGGCACCAGC
>CALDOK010000386.1 GCA_937912125.1 uncultured Pseudomonadota bacterium | reverse complement strand
GCGGCCACTCTCCGGGCAGCTGGTCGAAGGCCTCGTAGCAAGAGGTCTCGTCGAGGGGGTAGCGGATGCCGAGGCGCGTGGGCTCACCGGCCTTGCAGTTGCCCAGGACGCGGTCGCCGTGTCGAATGGTGCCATCTGCGGCCACGATGAGGACCAGGAGGGGCCGCTGCCGCAGCGTATCGGGCTGATCGAGCATGTTGCCCAGGAGCGAGCCGCAGCCTGGTCCGGGCTGAACCCGTGTACAGAGGCCGATCTCCTCGACACCCCCGTCGCGAGCGAGCCTGGCCTGGTGGATCACGTCGGCGGCGTGGCGGTCGTCGTCCGCTACGACAACCCCGCGACCCCCGGCAGCCAGAGCGGCGAGGGCCCGAGCACACGCAGCTGGGGAAGCGCAGCGCTGGGCGTTCGTGCCTGAGAGCAGGACCGAGCCGTCCGCGTCCATCGAGATGGTCGGGGTGTCGACAGCGACCGGGCCCGGGGGTGGGCCCTGCCCTGCGCCCAGCGTCGCGGTCTGGGGGCCCAGCAGATCCTCGGGGCCCGCAGAGGCAGCACCCTCGGCAGCCGAGCTCCGGAGGCCGGCGTCGTCCGCGCCCACGGGAAGCGAGGCCAGCGCGCAGCCGATGAGGAGCAAGCCTGCGGCGGCGGTGATGCGGAGAGGGGGGGTGGACATGCTGAGTCTCGCGCGGGGTCCTCGAGCCGTGTACCCGCAGAAGGTGCAGAAGTCCAACGGGTGGCAGGTGTACACCTCGGCCGGGGGGGGGGCGCGGGTGGGCAGGAGATTGTCAGGCCGCCGTCACTCGACCACCCGCGGCAGGCTCACGCTGCTGCCAGCGAACTCCAGCTGCTGCCAGGAAACGGGCGTGTCCACCGCGTGGTGTAGCATTATTCGAACCGCGCGTTCTTCCTGTAGAACTGGCCCCTGCCATGGGAGGTTGGCGCTTGGAGGATCGGACATGTTTGGCGACTTCGACACAGTCCTGGAAGCCTGTTGCGCCCGCCGCCATTCTCGGCTGAGGCTCTGATCATGTCCTTCCCCTCAGAGGAACACGGCTTCGGCCCTCTGACGGGCGGCGGTGGCGAATGGCCAGATGGTGATGGTATCGGGCCGGTTGATGGCCGGGATTGTGCGCCGGTGTGAGGCTGGGAATCTGTGGTTTCGTTTCCGAGGCGTTTCGGGCCGGCCGGAGGTAGGCGGTGAGAATCGCGAGAGCGTCTGGAACCCATCCCCGTTAGTCCGAGTTCATCGTTTGTGGGGTGAAGAATCATGTGGTCAGACAACGAGACTGAACGCGATTTCCTGAACTTCCAGTGCGTAGCCGACACCGCTGCAGAGATCATTGCGCAGGCCCAGGGCCGCCCGCTTTCCTTGGGCGTCTCCGGTGGGTGGGGCGTCGGGAAATCCTCGATGTTGAAGTTGATCTCGGCCGCCCTGCACGAGCGTGCAGACGGAAACTACCTCTTCGTCGACTTCAATGCTTGGCTCTACCAAGGGTACGACGACGCGCGTGCAGCACTGATGGAGGTCATCGCAGAAAAACTCGTCAAGCACGGCGAAGAGCATGGCACGGCGCTCGACAAGGCAAAGGGCCTCCTCGGACGGGTGAACTGGCTCCGAGCGGCTGGTCTTGTGGCTGGTTCGGCAGCGGCGATGAGCCTTGGGCTAGCTCCAATGGGGCTGATTGGTGCAGGCATGAATGCCTGGAACAACCTGATGGACGGAGAAGCCACAGGCGAGGACGTCGAGGCTGCAGAGAAGTTCGGTCGGGACATTGGGGAGGAAGGAAAGAACCTGCTGAGACCAGCGAAGTCGCCCCCGAACCAGATCCACGAGCTGCGCAAGCACTTCCAAGAGACCCTGGAGGGCATGGAACTCACCCTCGTGGTGTTCATCGACGACTTGGACCGCTGTCTCCCCAACACCACAATCTCAACGCTGGAGGCCATCAGGCTCTTCCTCTTCCTTCCTCGGACCGCGTTCATCATCGCAGCTGACGACAGGATGATCCGCGAGGCTGTACGCATTCACTTTGGGGATGTGGAACTCGATGGCGACCTCGTCACCAGCTACTTCGACAAGCTCATCCAGATCCCTCTGAGAGTACCTCCCTTGGGCACCCAGGAGGTCCGCGCGTACCTGATGATGCTGTATGTCGAGGCCAGCGATTTGGAGGCCTCCAAAAAGGAGGAAGTGCGGCAAGCCGTGTGCCAGCAGCTCGCCGCTTCCTGGCAGGGAAAGAGAACAGACCTCAAGTTCTTGCTTTCCGTGATCGACGAGTGCCCTGTTGGGCTTCGCGCCAACCTGGCGCTCGCGGACCGATTGGCACCGTTGATGACGTCCGCCGAGCAGATCGCCGGTAACCCCAGGTTGATCAAGCGCTTTTTGAACACCCTTGCCATTCGCCTCTCCATCGCCCGTGCGCACTCGGTTCCAGTGGACGAGGCTGCCCTGGCGAAGATGCTGCTCTTCGAGAGGTGCGCCAACAAGAAGGCGCATCTGAAGTTGCTGGCAGCCATCAACGGAGACGTCGATGGGAAGCCGACTTCGCTAGGTGACTGGGAACGAAGGGCACAGGCCGGGGAGGATCTCGAAGATCTCGAGTCTCCCTGGAACAGCGAGTTCGTGAAGGACTGGCTTACTCTGTCTCCGGCGTTGGCAGACATCGACATGCGAGGCATCATCTACGTGAGCCGCGAGCACATGCCCGTGATCACGGCATCCGATCAGCTGTCGTCAGACGCGGCGCAGCTTCTCGAGGCGCTGTTGGCGCTGGAAAGTCGGCCGAGCGAGGCACTAGGGGAGAAGCTCAAAACCCTTGCTGGACGCGAACTGTCGCTGATTGCAGAGCATCTCCTTGTACGGGCACAGCGAGTTGCTTCCTGGGGAACTCCGCCCGAGCTCTGGGCGTTCCTGACCCTCGCCTATGTCGAGGAGAGCTTGCTTTCTGACTTCGCTGGTTTCTTGGGCTCGTTAGGCCCTGACAAGCTCGAGGCAGATGTCGTACCGGCCCTCCACGACCGACGATGGGCCCGGGGGGCCCTCACATCTTGGCGTCGTTCACCGGACACGCCAGGACCAGTAAAGAAGGCTATCGAGGTTCTTGCAGAGCGAGGTTCATGATGGGGACCTCTGCCTCCAGCAAGGGCCCAGGTGCCGGTGTTCCTCTCGTGCCCCCCTGGGTTCCTGACCCAGATACCGCTACAGGTGATCAGGGTGTTTCGGCACCAGACCAGGGGGACGCTGGCACAACACCACCTCCTACGCAGAATGCCCCTACAGCACGCTTCAGAGGCGCTCGAACGAGCCTGGGCAAGTTCGCTCGTTCCGGCTCCAGTCGGAATCTGCGCTCCGGCCTCCGCTCCTATGTGCGGAAGGGGCTCGGTGGTTCGAGGATCGCCACTCGAAGGCTCGGAGGCACCGCGTCGAGGGCGGGAGTTCTGTACGGGACTCTGGATGCCCTCCGACATGGAGCCACACCCCCTGTGGATCTCGGGGTCAGCTCTTCCGAACTCGCAGGATTACCAGCCCGCGAAGCGGTTGATCATATCGCTCAAGCCATTTCGCCCAGCGACGGTAGCCAAGACGCTGAAGCGAGCAGGGAGTCTACGTCCCAGGCCCTCCTGGAGGTGTTGAAGGAACACCCAGATGCGGACTTGTCCGCCCTCACCGAAGCGCAGATCGACCTCGCGATGGAGCGGTTCATCGGCAACGACCTCTGCAAGCGAATCGAACTCGATGTTGGCAAGGCCATCTTCGACAAAGCTCCAGATCCAGTAGGTGCGATCTCCCGGCTCAAGCAGATGCAGCGCTTCGTTCACCAGTGCGTGGCAGCGCAGTTCAGGAGCCTGCGCAACAGGGGGGAGCGGCTTTCCACCAAGAGCGCAGCGCAGCTCGGGAAGAGGGTTCTTGGTGACACCTTGGCCGTCTTCGAGGGGTACGTCGAATGAGAGTTCACTGCTCACCGAACCCAGTCCCTGTCCCCGCAGAGGAAGGCGTAGCATTCACGCTCTGGGGGATGCCCAGCCATCCCGACTTTGGGCGTGTCGGCGCCTCCATCCCAGCCTCCGTGGTGCGAAAACGGATGCGACCCTCAGGGCGCGCCTGGGATTTTCTGGCGCTGGCCTTGGGCGTCATCGCGGCCGACCAAACCTGCCTCCGACAGAAGAGCCCTGACGGCTGGACGAGACAGATCCACCTCCAGGTTGCTGTCGTAGAACGCGAGGTATGGAGTACCCAGAGGAACGCCGTTGAGAAGGCACTTCGGTATCTCACCGGCGACATCTGGCATGTGGAGTTCATCGAGGGTGGCTCGCACCCACCGCGAATGTCAACCTGGACCATGCGTTCTCGCCGCCCACCAAGTGGGGACTGCGTGTGCCTGCTATCGGGAGGCATGGACAGCTTGATCGGAGCGATCGATCTGGTCTCGTCAGGACGAACGCCAGCTTTTGTCAGCCAGACCGCACGTGGTGATGCAGAAAAGCAACGTCTGTTCTCGGCCACTGTGGGACCGGGGCTGTCGCATGTCCAGCTGAACCATGATGCCGTACCGCCGGGGCAGTCTGAACGCTCGCAGCGTGCCCGCTCGATCATCTTCCTGGCTTTGGCCACCATCACGGCTTCGTCGCTGCCAGCCTACCGCCAAGGCCGCCCCATCGAGGTCTATCTACCGGAAAACGGCTTCATCAGCCTGAATGTCCCGCTGACTCCTCTGCGACGCGGCAGCTTGAGCACTCGAACTACGCACCCGTTCTTCATCAACGCCATCCAGGAGGTCCTTGAGGTCCTCGGCATCAACATCGAGCTCAAGAACCCCTACCAGTTCAGAACAAAGGGGGAGATGCTAGAAAGGTGCTCGGATCAGGCCTTGCTCAGAAGACTTGCGCTTACCTCGACAAGCTGCGGAAAATTCGGAAGACACGGCTATCGACACTGCGGAAGGTGCGTCCCCTGCCTGGTCCGTCGGGCAGCTATTGCCAGATGGGGGATAGCCGACACGACTGGGTACGTCTTCGATGACCTCTCGATCTCGGATCAGCAACACCGACACTACGATGACGTTCGTTCAGTGGCCTATGCGGCGCACGTAGTCGCCTCCTCGGGCGTCGACGAATGGGCCGGTTCTGCCCTCAGTCACGCAGAACTCGGTGATGTCGGTCCATTTGCCTCTGTTGCTGAACGTGGAATCGCAGAGCTTCGGTCATTCCTGGCAACAGCTGGGGCGCTATGATCGATTTCCACTGCCACATCGACCTTTACCCCGATCCTCGCGCTGTACTACGAGAGGTCGTCGAGCGGGGCTGCTTTGTACTTGCTGTGACAACGACGCCACTCGCAGTCGAAGGCACTCGCAAGATCATCGGTGACACTGCCCGGGTTCGCGTCGCCGTAGGCCTCCATCCAGAACTTGTCGCTGCCCGCAGCCAGGAAGTCGGCCTCCTCTGTGACCTGATTCGCTCATCACGGTACGTGGGAGAAATCGGCCTGGACGGGACTCCACGGCTACGAGATTCTTTGGAGCAGCAGCGACGGGTCTTCAATCGCGTGCTTCGGACCTGTGAGGACTCGGGGGGGCGAATCATGAGCATCCACTCCCGGGGCGCAGCCTTGGAAGTCCTCGACGCCCTGGAGGCCCATCCACGGTCAGGTGCTGCAGTCCTGCACTGGTACTCGGGAACCATCCGCCAGCTCCAAAGAGCCATCGATCGAGGCTGCTGGTTCAGCGTGGGGCCAGCCATGCTCGATGGGAAGAAGGGCAGACGACTCGTAGAAATGATGCCCCCCTCTCGCGTTCT
>CALDOK010000385.1 GCA_937912125.1 uncultured Pseudomonadota bacterium | reverse complement strand
GCCATCGCAGTCGTTGTCCAGGGTGTCGCAGATCTCCGTGGCGTCGGGGTGGATGGCGGAGTTGGCGTCGTCGCAGTCTCGATCGTCGGCAGCCCAGCCCGCGCCGGGCTCGCAGTCGAAGATGGAGCTGTCGGAGTCGCCAAAGCCGTCGCCGTCCTCGTCGGCCCAGAAGGTGGACTCGAGATCCTCGTCCATGTCCCCGTCGCAGTCGTCGTCGGCGTCGTTGCAGATCTCGGCGGCGCCCGGGTTCACGGTGGAGTTGCTGTCGTCGCAGTCGGTGGCGTCCACCACCCAGCCGGGCCCGGGGTCGCAGGACTCGAGGGTGCGCTCGGGGTTGCCGTAGCCGTCGGCGTCGGCGTCGGCGTACCACAGCTCGTTCAGATCCTCGTCCACCAGGCCGTCGCAGTCGTTGTCCACGCCGTCGCAGCGCTCCGGGGCCCCCGGGTAGCTGTCGGGGTCGTCGTCCTCGCAGTCACCGAAGCCATCGACGTACCCCTCGGGCTGTGAGCAGGCGGTGACAGTCTCGGCCTCGTAGCCCCAGCCGTCGCCGTCGGCGTCGGCGTACCAGGTGGTGGCGTCGATGGCGTCCTCGTCCACCAGGCCGTCGCAGTCGTCGTCGATCTCGTTGCAGGTCTCTTCGGCGCCAGGGTGGACGTCCGGGTCGCTGTCGTCGCAGTCGGTGTCCGAGCTGTAGCCATCGTCGTCAAAGTCGCCATCGGACTCGATGGTGTCGGTGTCCCCCGGGATCTTCTCCGGATCCGTGCGGCACGCGGAGACGGCGAGCAAGAGACCGACGAGGATGGATGGACGCATGGGATCTTCCGAGGCAAGGGGGCCAAGGCCAGGGTTACACCGGGAACCGCCAACCACAAGCCAAGAGGCCAGCATGGCGGCGCCCACGCTCACCACCTCGGCGGTCCTCGCCAGCACCGCGGCGCGGCAGGGCCTGGGGGCACAGCCCTTCGCGGGGGACATCCCCGCCCTGGCCTCCGCCCTGGTGGGCCTGCACGCCACCGAGCCCACCAGCATCTACCTGAGCGCCTGGGCGCGCCTCGCGAGCTTCACCCGGGACGACATGGAGCGGGCGCTGTTCGAGGAACGCGGAGTGGTGCGCTGGCTGGCCATGCGCCGCACCCTGTGGGTGGTGGCCGCGGACGACGTGCCGCTGGTGCACCAGGCCTGTGCGCCCCGCCTGCTGGGCCCGGAAGAGCGGCGGCTGCGCCAGCTGATGGTCCTGGGGGGCCTGGCGGACGAGGTGGGGGCCTCGGCCCGCGCGGCGCAGATCGAGGCGGACATCCTGGCCGTGGTGGGTGAGCTGGAACAGGCCTTTGGCACCGACATCTCGGCCCGCGTGCCGGAGATGAAGACCACCTACCCGTACGCCCTGGACAAGCCCTACGGTGGGCGTTTCTCCCTGGGGTCGCGCATCAACTCCGTGGTGTGCCTGCGCGGCGGCATGGTGCGCACCAAGCCCAAGGGCGGCTGGCGCTCGAACCAGTACAGCTACGCGCTTCGGGAGCGCTGGCTGCCCGGCGTGGACCCGGAGTCCATGGACCCGGCCGAGGCTCGCTGTGGTCTGGTGCGGCGCTATGTCCAGGCCTTCGGCCCGGTGAGCCTCGACGACGTCCAGTGGTGGACGGGGTTCACCAAGGGGCAAGTGCGCCAGGCCGTGGTCGCGCTGGGAACGCAACTGGCCCCGGTGCGAGTGCAGGGGGAGCACGAGGAGCAGTGGCTCCCCGCTGAGGGCGTCGAGGACGTGCTCAGCGCCGTTCCCCTCGATGCCACCCGGGTGTCTCTGCTGCCCACCCTGGACCCGCTGGTGATGGCCACCAAGCACCGTCGTCGGCTGATGGATGCCGAGGGCTACGCCCTGCTTCACGACCGCAATGGCAACGCCGGGCCCAGCATCCTGGCCGGGGGCCGGGTGGTGGGCGGCTGGGTTCAGCGCAGCGACGGCCCGGTGGTGTGGAGGCTCTTCGAGGACCTCGGCGCCGAGGCCACCCACGCCCTCGAGGCCCAGGCCGCCAGGCTCGAGGTCTTCCTGGAGGGGGAGCGGGTGATGCCCAACTTCCCGACCCCTCTGATGCGAGAGCTGCGGAACTAGCTGGTGGGAGCGCCAGAGGGCGCCGCGAGCTCGGGGTCGACCTCGATCCTGGGCTTCTCGGGGGTGTTGCCCGTGCCACGGGGGCCGCCGCCCTTCAGGTGGTGCTTGGTGTGCTTCTTGCGGAAGCGCAGGTTGAGCAGCTCGACCAGCAGGGCGAAGCCCATGGCGAAGTAGATGTAGCCCTTGTCCATGTGCTGCCCCATGCCCTCGGCTGTGAGCAGCACACCGATGAGCATCAGGAAGGACAGGGCCAGGATCTTCATGGAGGGGTTGGTGTTGACGAAGTCGCCCACCCTCTGGGCGAACAGCAGCATCACGGCGATGGCGATGACGATGGCGGTGATCATGATGGGCACGTGCTCCACCATGCCCACCGCGGTGATCACCGAGTCCAGGGAGAAGACGATGTCCAGCAACATGATCTGGATGATCACGCCGATGAGCTTGGACCGACCGGCCGGCCCGCCCAGCGTCTCTTCGTCCTCGCCCTCGACCTTCTCGTAGATCTCGTGCGCGCTCTTGCCGATCAGGAAGACGCCGCCCGCCAGCAGGATCAGGGCCCGGCCCGAGATGTCGTGGCCCAGCACCGTGAACAGCGGCTTGACCAGCCCCATCACCCAGCTGATGGTCAGCAGCAGGCCGATGCGAGTGAACATGGCGCCGCCCAGGCCCAGCCGGTAGGCCAGGGCGCGCTTGGCCGCGGGCACGCGATCGGACAGGATCGCGATGAAGACGATGTTGTCGATGCCCAGGACGATCTCGAGGGCCGTCAGGGTGGCCAGGGCGATCCAGTTTTCGGGGTTGCTGAACAGCTCGAGCATGGGTGGGGCTCCGTGGATGGTTCTCGAGCCTAACGCTCGCGTGGAGGCGATTCGCGCTCTATGATGAGACCAGCCTGGCGGGAGGTAGGCATGCACAACCGATGGCTTCTGGCGGCGTTCCTGGTCGCGGCCGTGGCGTGCCACGGGGATGGGCCACCCGCGGTCTTCTTCGACCGTGACGGAGACGGCTACACCGACGCCCTGGACTGCGACGACACCGCGCCCTTGATCTTCCCCGGCGCCACCGAGTGGCCCCACGACGGCGTGGACCAGGACTGCGACGGGCAGGACGGCTTCGTCGATCTGACCGTCGTCGGCGTGAGCCTGGACAATGCGGAGGTCACGGTTGGGAGCTCCCTGCAGGGGGCTGTGGCCTACCGGAACGAGGGCAACTTCCCCGCAGGTCCCTTCCAGCTGGACCTGGTCTTCCGCAGCGAAGAACCAGGGGGCGGTGACGACTGGAGCTGCAGCGCCTCCGAGCCGAACGGCGCCTCTGCCGCCAGGGCCTCCGCGGTCGAGTTCTCCTGCGTGGTTCCATGGCTCACCCAGGGCCCCTACCAGCTGAGCGTCCGGCTCGACAGTGGCCGTCAGGTCGAGGAGTCGAACGAGAACAACAACGTCCTGGCGAACGCCGCGCAGGTCCAGGTGTCCTTCTCCGGCTCTGACTCCTACCTCGGCTGGGAGACCTACGAGCTCGGCTTCGGGGCTGGAGCAGGGTTCCGCAGCTGCTCGCTGTACTGGGCCGCGGTGGGCGCTCCGATCACCAGCTGCGACGGCTGCGCCTTCGCCTTCGAGGTCGAGCTGACCCTCGACAGCTCCGTCAGTACGGACGACGGCAGCTGTGCGGAGCTGTCCGGCGATGCCAGCTATGCCTACGGCTATGTCCACGACTACTGCGGCTACGGTCCGCACCTGATGGTCCAGTACGGGAGCCAGTTCTACGCCCTGGCCCCGGCCTCGTTCGACGGCACCACCTTCAGCTACGAGGGGGGCGTCCGGGACTATCCCTACGACTACGGTGGGCTGTACCCGGGCTACTACGTCACCGACTTCACCCAGGGCTGGGCGCTGGTGTATTAGGCGCCGCGGTGGCGCAGGCCGCCTCGTCCGTGGTTTCGTGACACGCCCTCGAGCGCCGGGAATCGCCGATGCGAGCGCCCGGTGAGCCTGTTATCCAGGGTCCGCCCTGCAGCCCGCGGTCTCCATGAAGCGCTACAGCACCGAGCCCATCCTGGACTGGTTCACGCTGGTCACCGCCGCCATCCGAACGATCTTTTCGTCGCGCTGGCCTCAGAACTGGCGCCGCTTCAAGTTCTTGTTCCTGTTCACGGTGCTCTGGCCGCTGCTCAAGATCGTGGCGCTGCCCTGCCTGATGCTGGACTACGTGCTCTACCCGGGCTTTCACAAGATCCCCGTCAAGGAGCCCTTGTTCATCGTGGGCAACTGGCGCACCGGCAGCACCATGTTGTACCGGAACATCGCGCGCGACACCGACAACATCGCCTGCTTCACCTTCCTCGATGCCTTCCTGCCCGCCATCTGCCTCAAGCGGCTGGTGGCCCGCCTGCAGCGGGTCGACCGCTGGCTGGGGGGCTGGGGCGCCCGGGTGGGCAACAAGGTCGACGACCTGTTCCTGGCCGAGTACTCCCGCATCCACCCCATGGGCTTCATGATGCCCGAAGAGGACGAGCACGCCCTGCTGGTCGATCTCTGCTCGGCGTCCATGTTCGAGCTGTTCCCCATGGTCAAGCGCTTCCGGCGGCTGTTCTTCGTGGACCAGGAGATGCCCCGAATCCAGCAGGAGTTCGTGATGCAGCGCTACGCCAAGCTGGTGCGGCGTCAGCTGTACCACCTGGGCCCCCACAAGCGCTTCATGGCCAAGAACCCGCTGTTCACCCACAAGATCCAGTCCTTGGCCAAGCACTTTCCCGACGCCAAGTTCGTGCACCTGGTGCGCAACCCGGTCAACACCGTGGTCTCCACCGCCAGCCTGTTCCACTTCGTGTGGCACGAGACCGGCGCCTTGCCCCCCACCGAGCAGGACATGGACACGGTGCTCGAGTTCTGCCACATCGGCTACCAGCACGCGTCGCACTGCGGAGATGAGCTCGACGAAGACCGCTGGGTCAATGTGCGGTTCGAGGAGCTGATCGGCGATCCCGCCGGCACCATCCGCATGCTGTGGGCGCGCTTTGGCTGGGCGGTCAACCCGAACCTGGACGACGTGCTGGCGGACGCGGGCACGCGCCAGAAGAGCTGGCGCAACAAGCACACCTACACGCCAGCGCAGTACGGACTCACCGAGGCCGGGATCTTCGATGAGTTCCGGTATGTGTACGACGAGTACGACTTCCCGCCACCGGCCCAGGTCTCTGCCAGCTGATC
>CALDOK010000384.1 GCA_937912125.1 uncultured Pseudomonadota bacterium | reverse complement strand
GCGACCTGGACCGCCATCTTGGGGCCAGATGATTCATCTGAGGGCGCAGTGGCGGCCTTCGACGCGCCTACACCACCACCCCACGGTCCACGCCCGGGTTGACGCGAGCCCGCAGATCGAGCTGGAGCCTCACCGCCCGCAAGTGGGCCGGGTGCGGAGGTGCGACGGCGCGCAGCCTCTCCACAGTGCGCAGGCTGCAGTGGACCAGGCTCGCGACCTCCCTCGCGGAAAGCTCGGCACCGAGCAAGTACACCACGACCTGCCGAGCGTTCCGAACATCGATAGTGCTGCCACGCAGATCCGCGAGGGCAAAGGCAGCCAAGGCCGCCTCGATGACATCGGCCGGCCGATCCCAGACCTCGGCCTCGCGTAGGTCGTCGATGCCGTACAGAGCCAACAGGTGCCGTCGCCGCAGTTCGGGCACCAGCTCACCGACCCTGGGGATCAAGTGGGCGCCGAGCAGGCGAGCGCCGAGCAGGTCGGGCGCGGAGGTGGCTTCCAGAAAGGGGTCCGCCGCGAGATCGTGGTGCTCGCGCTGCCGCATGTCGTACAGGACCGACGAGAAGACATGCCGTTGGTCCCGAAAGGGCAGCCGATGCACCTTCAGGAACGGGGTTCCATAGTCTTGCCTCCGCTGCAGGCTGATCTCCAGCCGACGGGCCAGCTCCCCTGCCTCCCGATGATCGCTTTTGACCGACAGGTGCAGGTGGGTGCCGGCACAGCCGAAAGCCAGATAGGGCCACGGCCGGGCGATCTTGTGAACCGAGCGTGCGAGGCTGCGGCGCTGGGCAGCCGAGCTGTGCAGAAGGCGGTCGGAATCGAGGCGGATGCGGGTGTGCGTACCGAGTTCGTTCATAGGCTTCTTCCTCCTGCCCTGAGCCTTGGCAAGGGGCGTGCCAGCCCCATCGGCGAGCCCAAACAGAGCGTGCGACTACCTTCAAAGGCCACTTTTCCAGGTGCTAAAGCCAGACAGCCCCCTCCGAACGTGTCGACGATCGTCGAAAATTCGACAGGCGGTTCGACGATCTTCGACGGTCATCCACGCTCATACACGTTGACGACCCCTGACTCGCGCACCATATTGGCGCTGATGGCCCGGACCGGCGCTACCCCTCTCACCGCCACCCGGGTCCAACCAGTTGAGGGGGCGAAACGGTTTCGACAGGGTCGCGGTAGGTCAAGGCTGCATGTCGAGGTCCTCGGCACCTCGTAAAACACCGGGAAAACAAACCAAGTGCCAACAACAATCAGCACTTCGCGGTGGCCGCAGCGTAAGCTGTAGTCACTAGCCCTTAGGGGCCGCCGTCCGGCCTGGCAATGCCAGGGTTCCAGGTCCGGGCGTGTCAAGACCTGGCTAGTCCCGATCAATCCCATGGCGTGAGTGCTGGGGACGAAAAATAATCAACAAATCGCCATCCACCCATTGTCAGGCGGGCCTCCGGGTCTGGCGAGGGTAGGTACCTGGAGGACAAGCATGTAGACGCCGAGACTGAGTGGCTTTGGACGCGGGTTCGACTCCCGCCGCCTCCACCCTTAATATTGCAATTACTACTGGCGCTTTTGAAAAGCACCTACCGCCCGAAATCCATTTTGTGGCCATTTTGTGGCCACTCGTTGTCGCTGCGGCCGTCGAGCACGTTGATGTAGTCGGCCGTGGCACCCGGGGAGAGGTGCGCGTAGCGCTGGGTCATCCGAATGTCGGAGTGGCCCAGCATCTCCTGCACCGCCAACAGCGGAATGCCAGCCATGACGAGCTGGGAAGCAAAGCTGTGACGCAGATCATGAAACGCGATTCTGGGTATTCCAGCCGCCTTTTGGCAACGCCAGAAAGACCTTTTGACCTTGTTCGAGTCCAGCGGTCCACCGTCCGGCCTACAGAAGACCAGCTTGGCACGCAGGTGACGATGCTCACGAAGAGCTTGGACCAGTTGCAGGGTCATGGGAACGAACCGGTCCTTCCCCGACTTCGGGGTGACCATGTAGCCATGGGTCCAGTTCCGGCAGACGTGGATGCGTTTCCTGGCGAAATCCACCGAGTCCCACTGCAGGCCGAAAAGCTCGCCGGCGCGCATCCCCGTGCGCAGAGCACAGAGGAACAAGGGGTGCCATTCCCTAGCCACGCGCAGGCTGGCCCCCAGGAAGGCGTCCGACTGCTCACGGTCCCAGAACCGGAAGGTGGCTGGGGGCGTGGGCAAGGGCGAGACGCCAGCGGCGGGGTTGCGCTCGCAGTAGTCCCAGTCCACAGCCGCCCGGTACATGGACGACAGGACGCTCAAGTGGTTGTTGACCGTCTTCGCAGTATGCGTCTTGTCCTTCTCGGCCTTGAAGACCTGGACCTGCTCGGAGCTCACCTCGCGCATGTCCGTGTCTCCGAAGGCCGGAACCAGATGATTGCGGACGATCTGCTCGGTGCTCCGGTAGTAGCTCGGTTTCCAGTCCGCCCGCTTGAGGTCCAGCCAATGCCGGGCGAAGCCGGAAAAGGCCGCACGCTTGAGCTCCTGGGGCTCTGGCTCTGGCTCTGGTGGTGGATTCTCCACCACGTGCCGCCAGAGACGTTCAAGCTCCTCTGCCCTTCGCTTCGTGGTTCCCGCTCCAGTCGTGCGGCGGAATCTCTTCGACTCGCCGGTGAGGGGATCTTTGTAGCGGAAGGCGACCTGCCATCGCTGTCCTCTCTTGTGTACGGCCATGGGGACCATCCTCCTTGGCCACGGCGGTCTGCCGTGCCCATTCCATCACTTCCGACCGGAAGAATCTCAAAGTTCGATGCCCCAGCTTGATGTGCGGTATCCGGCCCTCGGAGGTCAGGGAGTGGATTCGCGAGACCGGCACGCGCAGCAACTCGGCCACCTCTTTGGCGGTCATGAGATCCCGTCCATCGCTGCTGTCCCTCGGATCCCAAAGCCGCTTCTCGCGCAGCTCCATCAAGCAGAGGCCACAGGTGACATGGGAAACGCTGATGGTCAGCTCGTCCGGGGGTGGGAACCGGCCGCATGCCACCTCCCCGAAGTCGTACCCATGGGCGCTGTTCTCCTTCAGAACCTCGGGATCGATGTAGTGCAACGGCATCTGCTCACCCTTCCCACGAGGGCATCAGCACAAGGAGCGCTCCACCACGATGTGGTGTCATCGAGTCCTCATGGCGGGTTTTCGGGGAGTACGGCATCATTTTCGGGGCGGAGGAATCGCGGGCCAGTACCGACTCGCGGCTGGCCAATCGAGCTTCTCGGCTCCTATTTTTTTGGAGGTCGGTGCGCGCAGAAGGTGCGGGACTGCCGCGCTGATGGACACCTTCGGCTTCGACCATCCTCCATCCGAAACCGTCGGCCTCGGGGAAAGACGATCCGGAGAGCGAGAGCGGTGGCGTGGAGATGAGCAACCTTGCCACCTCCAGTTCATCTGCCAGTTGGCCATCCCAAACGGGCTCGCACCAGGACAGGAGCTTCGGCGCTTCGGGGCCGCCGGGCTCGAGTCGGAGCTCGCCGTTCTCGAAGTACGCGGTGGACTTGTCGCCGCCGATGTAGGCGCCGAGCTCCTTCATGATCGGTTCCAGCCGGAAGTCACTCGTACCTGATGGCGTTGTCATAACGACCTCTCCTCGGCAAACCTGCAGCCATCACCCGCTGGTTGCGGGCGGGAAAAGAGCATCCCGCTGGGAACGAGGCCTCGCCCAGGTTCTGTGGATTACTACTGACAGTAGAGTAGCCGTTACTGTCATGGCCCGCAAGGCCTCGCTCCCACGGATGCGATAGACTGGGGTGCCTACGTCCAGCAGGAGGCCCATGCAATCCCTTCGAGACGAGGTCATCGAGCTACTGCTGGTTGGATCAGCTGCGAAGCTCGAGGTGGGGATGCTGGTCGAGGCCGGTCGACTGCTGGAGCGGGCTCTGCGGCTGGCTCAACTGCCTGAACCGCTTCCTGGTCCATGGGCGGCGCTGGCGGCCTATCGCCTCGCGCTGGTCGAGCTGCGCAGACCCCTCGCACCCCAGGAGCTCGAGCGGGTGATCGAGCTGCTCGACCAGGCATCCAGCTCGGATCTCCTCGGCCCGTGGCCGGCGCTCTATCGCCTCGCAGCGTTGTCGAGGCTTGGTGCGGACCGGGAGGTGCTCGCAGTGGACGCGCGCCGCGTCCAGGCGCTCGCCCAGGCCGAGGCCAGAGGGAGCGCGGATCGAGCCTGGGGACTCCTGGGTGCCACAGCCGGCGGGAGAGCCGAGGCGATGGTGGAGTTCTTCGGGCTCAGTCTGGGCCTGGAGATCGAGCCAGAAACCAGTCGCAGGCCCCTGGTGGGCGCCTATCATCCCTACGACTGGCAGCTTGTCGGTAGCGCCATAGGCCCGCATCCGCGCTCCTTGCCCCGCCAACTGGCCATCGCGGAGTTCGAGGCCTACCAGGCCAGGGAGGGCGCGTCGGAGCAGCTCTTCTTCGCCCTCCCCGCCCAAGGAACCGCATGGATGAGCCTTGCTGGTGGTGAACCCGAGCCGAGCCATCCCCAGGGCCTTCGCATGCTGGCGACGTTGCTCACCGACCTGCCGATGCCCTCTCACGAGCTACGCGAGCGGGTACTGGGTCCTGACGCCAGCGATGTGGCGTGGGACAAGGCCAGGAGCAGACTCGGCAAGCGCCTCAGGGCCATGCTGGGTGAAGGTAGCCCTGGCCCGATCGTTCAGGACGATCAGGGGAGATTCGTCCTCGTGCCCGAGTTGCGCATCCTGGGGCTGGTGGAGCAGGAGGCGCTCGAGCCCACCATCCGCAGGAGGGGCAGCAGGTTCGAGAGCGATGAGCCTGTCGGGTACCGGAGGTCGAAGTAAGGGG
>CALDOK010000383.1 GCA_937912125.1 uncultured Pseudomonadota bacterium | reverse complement strand
GCACCTGAATGGGGTTCAGGTGGTCGCTGGTTCGAATCCAGTCGCCCCGACCATTCTGTATGAGAGGCCCCCGGATCACCCGATCCGGGGGTCTCCTTCTTTGCGGACCGTGCGAGATCCGCCAGGATGGCGAAGGCTTTTTTGTAGGTCGGGAAGACCTCGCCGGATCGCAATTCGCAGTTCGAAAGGACGATGTTCAGCAGCCGTCGCTGTTCGTGGGGTCCTTGACGGATGTAGGCGTCATCGGCGCGGTTTGCGAGTTCTAACACCTGGATGGCGAGATCCATGGCGGAGCCCTCGGCCCGGGTGAGGCGCTGGACCTCCTCGTGGGCCGCGTTCATGGCGGTCTCCCACTCCTGGCGCT
The DNA here is from genome assembly GCA_937912125.1 of uncultured Pseudomonadota bacterium. GTDB lineage: Bacteria > Myxococcota_A > UBA796 > UBA796 > JAFGLY01 > CALDOK01. Next base: position 3,130 of record CALDOK010000383.1, on the reverse strand, counting down.
TCCGCTCGAAGAACTCGCCGCTGATCTTGCCCTCCAGCTTGTCCTCGTAGGCAGCGTCGATCAGGCGGCGGGTGCGGTCGAACCGGGCGCGGGCTTCCTCGATCCGCTGGCTGGTCTCCCGCTGGATGTCGTCGCGGGAGGAGCGCAGGGCCGTGATCGCCCACTCGGCCAGGCCGGGGGGGAGGGTGAGGGGCTTGATCACCTGCTCGGCCAGGGCCTCGGCCAGCTTCTCCTCGCGCAGGTAGGTGTGCTGGTCCTTCGTGCAGAGCTGGGCGCAGCGGTAGTAGACGTACTTGCCCTTCTTCATCTCGGCGCTGACCGCCGCGCCGCAGTGGCCGCAGGTGAGCAGCCCGGCGAAGGCGAAGCTGCGGGGGGCTGGCCGCGTGTCCGGGTGGCCGTCGAGCCGGTCCTGGACCCGTTGCCACAGGTCCCGGGAGACCAGCACCGGGTCGCGGCCCTGGTAGCGCTTGCCGGCCCAGAAGAACTCGCCTGAGTAGATCGGGTTCCGCAGGATGTTGTGGATCTGGCTGGGCATGAGCCGGCCGCCACGGCGGCCCCGGATGCCGGTGGTCTTCGCGTACTCGGCCAGGCCCGCCACGGCGTGAATGCCGTCGGCGTAGAGCTGGAAGAGGTTGCGCACCAGCACCGCCCGCTCGGGGTCGGGCACGATGTAGCTCTTGTCCCCCTCGCGGCGGTTGACGTAGCCGAAGGGCGCCGAGCTGGGCCAGTGCCCCTCCTCGGCCTTCTGGTCCATGCCCTTGCGCACCTCCTCGGAGAGGTTGTCCACGTAGTTCTTCGCCATCAGCACCTTGATGCCGTGCATGAACTTCTCGGAGGAGCGGGACTCCTCCGCGATGACGATATTCTCCTTCACGAAATGGACCTCGACCTTCATCTCGTCGAGCGTGACCCAGTCCTTGAGGTTGCGGTAGAGCCGGTCGGTCTTCTCCACCAGGATCACCGGCGTGGTGGTCCGGCTCCTACGGAGGAAGGTGAGCATCGCCGTGAACGCCTGTCGGCCCGTGCGCTTGGCGGTCTCCACGTCGGTGAACTCCTGGAGGACCTGGAGCTGCTCGCGCTCGGCGTACTCGCGGAGGAGCTTCTGCTGGGCGGGGATCGAGAACCCCTCGCGCTCCTGGTCTCGGGAGCTGACGCGGCAGTACATCACCGCGGTCCTGCGGACTGGCGCAGCGGGCTCGGCAGCGGCCTTGGGGGCTCGGCCGCGGCGACGGACAGGGCGGGTGGGCATGAGGGCTCCGGAGCGTGCGATCTGGTCCAATTTGACGTAATCCTGGGGGTTTTGCCAGGTGTAGTTCGCTGGAGGGATGCGGGTGGAGCTGCACCGTGCGAAGGTGGAGATCCCCGCCGCTGGTCGCCATGCCAGTGCATTGTCCGCCGAGTGGACACCACACCGCCGATACTGGCTGGCCCCGCCCATGACGAATCCCACTCCGCCCTCGCCCGCCTCCATCCCCGACCATCTACGGCGTCCTCCAGAGGAGGACTTCTGGCTCCGGGAACTTGGTTTCGCCGCGTACACCCGCATGGCGGGGCAGCTCACCGACGCGGAGCAGGTCGAGAAGGAGGTTGTCGGCCGCTACGTCGGGAAGGCCCGCGATCCGTTCACCGCGCTGTTGAAGGCGGCGGGGGACGACGCCCCCACTGTCCGGCAGCATCTTTGGCTCGTGGCAGAGTACATCGAAGACCTGAAGACGGCGGCGATCATCGACGTGGCGAAGGCCACCCTCGGGGCGAGCGCTGTTGAGCCCTTCCGAGAAGGACGGACACGCTGGGCGCGGCTGCCTCTTGCCATGCTCTCGTACGTGGAGGACCCTCGCACGCTGCTGTCGGTCGCCATGTGCGACCGGTGGCACGCGCTCGGGCGCTGCGTCATGAAAGTGGCCGGGAGGGTTCCGGTGGGGAGCGCGCTGACGACCCAGCGTGTCCGAACCGCAGCCGATGCGGGCTTGCCGGCCTGGCGCGGCTCATGGGACAACCGCAAGGACGTGACCCTTCTGCAGGTCTTCCAGCGCGTAGAGGACGAAGTTCTGGTCGGCTTTCGCCGGCCCTTCAACCTCAGCTCGTTGCTCGACAAGGGTGGTGGTCGTCTCGTGGGGCACACTGAGGAGTGGGTGGTCCTGCGCTACTGCCAGGGGGGGCACCGTGTAGACGTGACCGCCAAGAGGGTGGTGGACGCGGTGGAGCTGGCGGCTGCTGTCGGTTGCGACCTGCTGGGTGTCGGTGTTCACTACACGAAGCGCCGCGATCCCGTGACCGAGACTGTCCTCGGACAGTTCCTCGAACGCCTGTGCCACCCCGACGCAGAAGACCTGGTCCTGGTCGAGATCAAGGCCGAGATGCCCGGTGAGCCTGGGCGCCCCGTGAAGACCATCTCCGGTTCGGGACAGGAGGGCATCGAGCAGACCGTGGCGAGAGAGGCGGATCGTACCGCCTTCGCCGAGGACTGGAAGACCGTCCATCATGTGAAGGTCTGGTACGAGGGATACCGCTTCACCATCCACTTCCCGACGCCTGGTGAGGTGCCGCTGGCGTTGTCCTACTCCGACCTGGGCCGCGACAAGGGGATCGCCGAGGCCTTCGAGGATTTCGTGGAGGCGCTCCGCGACGAGTTGGGTGCGGACATCGCGGTACGGCCACGTTCCGAGGACCCCGACCACGCCAAAGCCCCAAGGCGTCGCAAGGTGCCCGAAGCGGAGCGGGTGCCGGCTCGACTCGTCCTGGAGCACTGGCGTCGCATGTTCGGGACCGTGATCGACGATCCTGCTCTATGGGAGATGGCCCACCTGGACACCTTCCGGCGGGATGGGCTCCTGAGCTGGCGCACAGCATGGTTCTTCCGGTGCGGGGACGTGCGCACCAACCGCTTCTCCATGGGCGCCAGCGCGCGGACGCTCGGCTGTCCTGGGCAGGTGGAGTGGGAGAACGAGAGCAACCAGCAAGATCCCTACGCCGATCTGCCCGACAAGAGGATCGAGTGCCCCGACTGCGGCCACGAGTGGAAGATCGGCGACTACCGGCCTCCGCTGCATCGAAAGCTGTACATCGAAGTCCACCACGACAGGGCCTGGCAGATCATCTTCGACAAGGCCAACAAGGCCGTGAAGGACCT
>CALDOK010000382.1 GCA_937912125.1 uncultured Pseudomonadota bacterium | reverse complement strand
CGCCTCACCGCGCACGACCGAGCTGAGCGCTCCTCACTCGAACAAGCCGACCGCCAGCGTCAGCTCGCAGCTCGCGCTGTGGCCGCGGTGAGGCGCAGCTACCTGATGGGTGTGGCACGCTCCGTCCAGGGCGGACACAACGGCAAGCTGGTCCCTCGAGCAAGCGGTGACGTCACGATCTCATCGGACCTCAGCGATCTCTCGACCAAGCCATTGGCGACCACGCGCGGCCCACAGGTCGGAGGGCTGCTGTGAACGAAAGCGAACACCAAAAACGCCTCGACACGGCCAGCCAGCTGCTCGACCAGGGAGATGCCGACCAGGCCGTCATCCTCTTGCTGGCCGTCGCCCAGCAGCGACCGATGAACGACCGCCTTCACGCCCTGCTTGCGCGCGCCAGACCAGACCTCCCACCGCCCGACCACAAGCCATACATGCCCTGGACCCTCGACTACAGCGGTCTGCGCTCCGGCTACGTCGGCGCGGGCAAGAGCTTGCGCTTCCTCCTCAACGTCCTGGACGAGCGTCTGGTCTTCGACGAAGGGCTTCTGGTCGTCCCCTGCTTCCCCGCCCACCACACACAAGAATGCTGGATCAGGGTGGGCCTGAGCAACGAGTTCGCACCCCACATCCCTTTCCATGAGCTGCGTAGCGGCGACGCCTACTCCTGGTCCGGACCGAAGGTGTCGCTGGAGGACAACCAGCGCCTGACGGCGAGTCAGGCGTCAACCTATCAGCATCGCTGGGGCGAAATCGGGTACGAAGAGCGGAGCTTCGTGGCCTACCGCATCCGCGGCTCCCTGTTCCATGCACGCTTCGTCCGCGCGAACTGGTGGCGGACCAAGTGACTGCTTGATCAAACCCGTTCTCGGCCTTGGTGAATGACTCCAGTTGACCTGGAGGGCGAACTCGGCAGGGTCACACCAGCCAGCCACGCCAGCAGGGACAGGCGCCCGCGATTGTCTGCGGGAAGTGGTTGACGCGCACGCCCACATTCACGACCGCGCCTCGGGGTTGGGCTCGTCCCCCTCACCGGCCGCTCGCCAGGCCCGCAACAACAGCATGATCGACCGACCCACGCTCGATCTGCGCAGGTCCGTGACGAGGTCAGCCAGCGCCACCTGCTCGAGCAGGTGGCGAACGGCGTCGGCACCGAGAACCTCGGCCAGCTCTCGCACGGCCTGGAGGTCGCCCTGTAGCGTGGCCGCGAGCGACCCCGGGGGTGAAGAGAGCCGGGCCGGCGCCAGTTCGCGATCCGCGCCGCAGGCGAGACGCTCAAGACGTCTCCCCAGCGTAGGGGCTCCCTTCCTGCCCAGTCGCCCCAAGCAGCGCTGCAGCAAGCCGTCGTCTGGGAAGCCTGTGGGCCGCACCCAGGGATCGTGGAGGCAAGCCAGCCCGCTCGGGCCGAGCTCTGCCTCCAGGCGGACCGTGAGCCGAAGACCCAGCTCGAGTATCCGCGTGAGAAACCTCGCCTGCGCAGGAGTGCGAGGTCGACAGGCAGGGTCACGCAGATCGAGCCGCCACAGTGAGACCCCGGTCCGGTGGTCGATGATGTCCCGCAGGGTGTGGTGGACCGCCGCGACCGCCAGGATGTCCACGAGATCGGGACCGCAGTCCGCTGGCATAGACCCAAGAGCTGCCGCCACGCCGGCCAGACCCCTTGCCGGCTCCAGTGAATGCAGGCCCGCGCAAAGGCGCTCCCGAAAGAGCTCGGACCCAGACTCCCACAACGAGGATCCAACGTGCAGGGCGGGACTGGCCGAGAGCTGTGGCGTGTGCAGCGAATCCAGCAGCAGGTCGGCGCGAGCCCAGGACTCCAGCGCCAAGAGGGTGCCCGCGTCGCCACCGGAACGATTGAGCCATGCGGGGTGATCCCGCCATGTCCCATCCAGCGCTTGTGGGCCCTCGTCCAGCGACGGAAGCAAGCGGAGTCGGAGCCACGCCTCGAGCAACTCATCACGCGGTTGACACGCCGCGCCGTCCTCTGGCACCGGCGCGACCGAAGAGGAGCGTCCACCGCGGGGCTCCATCGAGTACAAGCCTGGCGAACTCGGAGGCGTGGCCCTGCGCGACAGCCCCAAGGCCACCACCAGCTGCCGACGCGCAGGAGGGGGCAGGGATGCCAGCACGGCGCGGGCAAGCGCGAACTCCACCGCAGGTGGGCCCTCGATCGGCATCGAGCCACGCCGTAGCATCACGAACCAGACATGGATCAGGATGGTGTGATCTGGTGAAATCCAGGCATCCGCGGCGTCGGGCAGCCCCTCGAAGAGAGCCAGCGGATCCACTTCTCCTTCGCGCCCCAAGCGCACGTGGTAACTCCAGTGCC
>CALDOK010000381.1 GCA_937912125.1 uncultured Pseudomonadota bacterium | reverse complement strand
TCGAGGCTCCCGTAGCCGTAGACCCCCACCCAGTCGTCACCCCGCAGTCGAGCCAGCTCGATTGCACGATCTCTGTAGGCCGCCGCCCACACTCGCTCCTGGACTCCGGGTCGGCCTCCACCTGGCACTGGTCACGCTGGGCCAAGAAAGCCCGCTGGCCGCTTCTGGTAGCCGGGGCTTCATTCCCCGCCTGCTCCAGCTCCTGCTGGTAGACGGCCGCCAGCATTCGCTCGTAGCGGCACAGCTCCCTGCTCGAGCAGATGAGGTCCTCGATGGGGGCTTCTACCCGCGAGCAGTCGAGGCTGGGCTCGAAGGGATTCGGGATAGCCAGTGTCACCACTCCCTCCAAGCCATGGATCTTCGCACACCTCGGCAGCCTCGTCCGGCCAGCCCGAGCTCAGCTGTCAGGTAGTCCCCCCCTGGCTCGTCTTGAACTCGAACGATCGTCTCTCGGACACGGATGCCTCGATGCACTACAGCCACCTCATCCTCCCCCTCGTCCTGTTCTCCACCGCGTGTGGCTGCGACCCCGTCTACGACGTGGACAACCAATCTCCGCCGCAACAGTGCAGCTACGAGGGCGGAACCCTGAGCTGCCCAGAGGGCAGCTACGTCTGGTGCGACGGCGCCGAATCCCCCGACATCGCGGAATGCTCGGCCCTCCGGCTCGTGTCCGTAGTAGCCGATGACGAAGCCTACTTCCTCTACCTTGGCGGTGACGGCACCTACCCCCTGACCGAGCCTGCCTCGGTCGCCAGCCTCGAGCTCTCCGCCATCGACCTCATCGAGTCCCTCGGCGAGAGCATGGCCGACGCCAACGCGGACTGGGAGGACACACAGCCCGACGGCTCGACGTTCTGGTCCAACGGCAGCGACCCCTTCGCCTCGGTCGGCGTCCGAGCGAGCTACGATGACGATGGGATCGTCACCTTCACCAACAGCTTCCCGAGGCACTGCGCCGCGGCATTCTGGAGCGGTGAGGACCGCATCGGCGACCGTGTGAGCATCTCTCCTGGCGACGGCGTGGCCGACATCTGGGAAGTGCTGAGCGGTGACGCGACCCCCGACTGGTCCATCTCCCAGGCCCAGGTCCCCGAAGCGGCCGACGCGCTCACGATCTACTGCGCCCCCGGCCCCGCCGCGCTGCTCGCAGCCTCCTTCATCGACCTGGCAGGTGCGGACAGCTCCATCGGAGAGGACATGCGTGCCGCGGCCGACAAGGACAGCGAGCTGGTGCTGAGCGCGCTGAAGGCCGAGGGAGTCGCCCTGTTCTGGGCGCACTTCATGGAAGCCGCGGGCGGCATCGCCGGCTTCGCGGGCGATCTGTGGGAGTGCCTGCACGGCTTCCTGGACTTCCACATTGTGTCCTTCGACGAATGTGCCTCGGAACAGGACGACGAGTGGGCGCAGTGCGTGTTCACGCACCTGTTCCCCGAGCTGATCGAGAACACCGTGAGCCTGGTGCACAGCTGCCAGGCAGCCTTCGAGGGTGGCGTGAGCGAGCAGCTCGAGCGCGCGTTCGCCATCGCCAAGGCCGTGGGCAAGGCCCTGCTGGTCATCGACCTGACCAACTACCTGGTCGAGGATTCCGTCACCGAGAGCCTGGTGGACGGTTGGTTCGACAGCGAGCTGATCTGGCTCGACGCCTGTGAGGGGACCAGCGATGCCACCAGGCCCGTCTACCAGACGGTAGGGCAGGAACTGGGCGTCGGTTCGTCCTGCCTCACGGCCGGCTGCGACTGCCTGGCGTGTAGCGATGACGGGTTTCTGCGGAACGCCTCTGCCGACAACCTCGATGGCGTGCGGGCTCACATCCCGCTCTCGGCGCTCGTGGACAATGACGGCACCACCCTGCGCACCGCTGATCTCGACGACTATCTCGGCCTCGCTGACTGCCTGAACAGGCCGGTGGTCCTGTCCATCGCCCTGGTGCTACCGAACTACGATGACGCTCCCGTGGACAGCTATCCGGACGCTTGGAGCGACCTCGATACGGTGTCCTACGCCATCGATGAGGCGGGCATAAACGAGACCCACATCCCGGTGCTCTGGGACCAGGAGTTCCTCGCCCGCTATCAGAACATCATCGAGCAGCTGGCGGACCACATCGATGGTGACCCCCGAATCGACAGCGTCCTGATCGGCTACGGGCTCTGGGGAGAGCTGGTCTTCGATCAGCGTGCTCACTACGCGTATGCGCAGTCCGACTACGACTTGTTCAGGGCCGGCTGGGAGGCGCTGGGGTTCAGCGATGCCGCCTGGCTGGATGCCACAGAGGACATCAGCGCGTTCTATGCCGACGCCTTCGAGCAGACCCCCGTGGTCGCCCAGGTCACAGACGTAGGCGTACGCATCGTCTTCGATGAGGCCACCTACACCGCCGACGCCAGCACCGACTTCCCACGGCTGCAGAGCCTGCTGGAGTCCTTCGCGGCCGGCGCACAGCGCGTGGGGGTCGATGCTCTTCAGTTCAACGGACTCGCGGCCCGCTCCACCTATGGCACCGACTACGCGGTCTATGGCGCCATCGAGCAGTACCAAGACGCCATGGACGTCAGGTTCGAGGCGTTCCTGTACTCCGGCCGCGACACGGTCGAGGGCTGCTCCCCGGAGTTCGATACCGCAGGCGAGATCGCACGCGACGGCTGCACGGATCCCGAACAGCTCGAGTGCGCCCTGTATAGAGCCGACCTCTACGGCGCCTCTGCTGTCACCCTGTGGGCCAACGAGTGGACCGACAGCGCCACCTCCAACATCATCAGCTCCTGGCGCCAAGGTGGAGCGACCGACTGCGCGTGGTGCAGCGAGGGCGCGAGGATCGATGGGACCACCCTGTACGTCCCCAAGAAGTTCTGCCCCAGCGAAGGCACGCCTGAGTTCCGCGGCAACCTCCCGGACATGACCTGGGAGACAGGCCAGCCCGCCACGGACGCCGGTGACGAGTGGGCCTACGATCTCGAGTTGCTACCCCTGGGCCACGCCTACGAGGTCAGCATGACGGGTTGCGACACCACCTGGGAGTGGCTCAGCTTCATCGAGTGGAAGGGCACCTGCGGTGAGGACGGGTTTGGCGAGCTAATCCACTGCGAGACCGGCGAGGACGTAGGCTGCAACATCTACTTCTTCGTGGATGAAGTCGGGGACTACCAGCCCTGTCCCGACGACGACTGCGACGTATCCATCGACTGGCCGGCCATCATCACGCCGACCGGGGTCCCCTTCGAGGTCGAGCTGGCCAAGGAATACCTGCGTGGGAGCAGCTGCGCGGAAGCGGTCGGCGAGCTGCCCGGATGGGACTGGACCACAGGTGCGACCTCCCACGGCACCGGGCCAGATGGAGGCTTCCTGTTCACGTTGCCGGAGACCTCCGAGTCGACGAGGTTCACCTACAAGGACTGCGGTGCCGACGACTGGGCGCTGTATTCAGATGCCTGCGAGAACGGGGCTTCCAGCGAGTACTGCCAGCAGAACGATGACGGCACCTACAGCCTCATGCTGACCGTGTCCTCGTCGGGCGGGGTAGCTGGGGGGGCTGGGTAGAGGGTTCGGACGGATGTGGACGACGGGCACCCAGGAGTGTGTCCCTCAGAACCACGACTATCTACGCGGGCCACCTTTCCCCTTGGATGGCAGTCGTCCTCGAGGGCTTGCGGGGTCCACAGGTCCACCCATCCTCGACTCGTGGCGCACGCTGGGCTCCAAGCACCTGCACGAGCTCTCCGCGGCACACACCCTGGGCCGCGTACGCCTTGGTCACTTTGAACAGAATGCCGCCACTCTGCGCAGTTGGAGTACGTCACCCACCGCGCGTCTCGCCAAGGCCTCACGCCGTGCCTGGATGCTCTACGCCGTCGTGTACAGACAGCATGCCAGATCCGGGCCGACGATCATTGTGGAGCCTGTGCTATTCTCCGCGTTCATCTGCATGGAGCCCGCGTTGCAGGAGCACCAGTCACGCCCGGACTACAATCCCCTCAACGATTTGCTGCCCGACCTCCGCAGGAGGGTGACACGAGCCGGGCAACCCGCCTACCAGGCAATCAACGAAATGGGCTGCTTTGTCGAGGCCATTGACACGGCGCTGCACAAGACATTTCCCAAAGCGAGGAAGGAGGGCATAGGCCGCTTCAAGAACTGGTTGAGGTATCTAAAGGACAAGGGTGTTTCCGCTCCACAGGAACTCGTGATCTTGGACTACATCTACGGATGGCGTAACTGCTGTTCTCACGACTCCGAGGATCGCGAGACGTTTGGGGAGGAGACTCCCCAAGACATTCTGCCCTTGGTCGAGAAAGCATGTTGGGCGCTAGAACAGGCGCTCGCCGTGACCAACTTCCGTGCTGTCCTCACCCATGAGCAGACCTACTACCCACCACTGCGCCAAGCCTACACCCTGGCCACTGCGCTGCGTTCCTGCCAGTGGAACGATGAACTCCAGCGAGCTTGTTTGAACTACGCAGGAGACGCCCTCAGGCTCTCGGAGGCCACCCTTCCGGCGACTCCACGGCTCCCAGATGAGATCCTCGATGCTCTTCTCCTGCCTCTGTCCCGCCTGTGTGCGGGCGAGCATTCGAGCCATCTCTGCGGCCTGGCGAACGAGCTCCAACAGTGGCTGTCCTCACCGGACAGAGAAGAGCACTTGGAGCCTTGGCTGGCACGGAACGGGGTCCAAAGGCGTCCTGCAACCGAGAGCCAGCGCCTGCCTACGCTACGGCTGACCATCGATGAAGTCGAGGCCGATGGTACATGCTGCCTGGCTGGCATCGAGCTGCTCTACCCACATGAGCCCGGCTTGATGGCACCGCTGCAGGCTCTGTCTGACTCGATCCTCGAGCCAGGACAATTCGTTGATGTGTGCAAGGCTGCCGCCAACGTCGTCGCCGCCCGACTGGGACTCGATCCTGATGGGGTAGTCTTTCTGGTGCGGACTTGTGAGCCGTGGGCCACCGTTCCTTTTCACCTCTGGTCGGACCAGCGCGGCGTGCAGCTTGGCGAGCAGGCTAGTTGCGTCGCTGCCCAGCTCCTCCTCGAGCCATTGCGTGATCTTTCCTACGGGCGGCGCACGCTATCCGGGCCGATCGTCAGCCCGCTGATCGCACAAAGCAACACGCTACTCATCAGCGAGCCACGGTCACCTCGCCAAATCGGTTTGAGCCAGAACCAGAAGCGCTTCGACTTCCTTCTGGCGGTGCAGGAAGCCTCAGGCACCACCGCGCGATGTCAGGAACTCACGAGGGGCTTCGAGGGCTTCCCCCTTGCCGTGTTCGAGACTTCAGGAGAGCGGGAGATTCAGCCCCTCGTGGATGAGCTCTTCGGTTCTCGTGGTGTGTGCACCATCAGCTCCCTGTTTGAGCGAATCAAGACCCTGAGGCACCCTGAGGATGAGCCAGGGGTGCCCCTTGTCGTACTCTGGGACGATCCTGGCTACCATCCCAAGCAACCCTCGACCATCGGTGTGTGAGATGACAGACGATTCTTGGAAGGTATACCAGGCCGGAGAACGGTCTGCCATAGAGGTCCTCCAACGCTGGCTGGAGCGCCCGCCCCCGTGGCGGAAGGTCACCTCGTCGGGCCCGATCTCGGAGAGAACCACACCCATCACCGAGGCCTCTGCGCGTCGCGGCAGTACATATGTCCCCTCGACTCGCTACCGCACAGCCGGCAGCCAGGCGTTGGATGAGGAGACGCAGATCAACATCGCATTGATGCTTCGTCGTCCGTTGCTGGTGACGGGTCCACCGGGCATCGGCAAGTCCACCTTGGCCTACCATCTGGCTTGGGCCCTGGGGTTGGGCGAGCCGTTGCGCTGGGAGATCAGCTCACGCACAACCCTGAAGGATGGCCTTTACGGATACGATGCGGTGGACCACCTGCGCAGCATCGAGGAGTCCAAGCGGGGCGCGGAAGATCGAGACCTGGGGTCCTTCATCACGCTGGGCCCACTAGGAACGGCTCTATTACCAACCGCCCACCCCCGGGTATTGTTGGTGGACGAACTTGATAAGGCCGGCTTTGACCTCCCCAACGACCTGCTGCACGTTTTCGAGGAAGGCGCGTTCGCCATTCCAGAACTGGTGCGCTGTGGCGAGGACCAGGCCATCGTCCCGACGGGTGCGCGCACAGCAGGCGACCGGGTGCTAGTGAGCGGTGGCAACGTGCGCACTCTTCACCACCCGGTGGTTGTCATCACCTCGAACGGAGAGCGGGAGTTCCCGAAGGCCTTCCTGC
>CALDOK010000380.1 GCA_937912125.1 uncultured Pseudomonadota bacterium | reverse complement strand
GAAAGGCTATTTATCGGGGCACGCGGGCCATTGCGCCAGAGGACACGTGGAACCCCCGCGGGCTGGGCCAGGCTTGTCAGTGACGCGGCCAGCCGCTAGGCTGCAGCTGTCCCCTGGAGTCCGGGATGCACCCTCGGAACCTGCTCATCGCACCTGCCGCAGCCTTCATGGCCCTGCTCTCCCTCCCCGCGGCAGGGGAGCCCGCCCCCCCGGCCTCCGCCCCAGCCCTGGCGGCAGGAGAAGCACAGGCCGTCGTCACCGACGAGCAAGGCATCCCCATCCTGCCCCAGGACCAGCCAGTGCTCTGCCCCACCCAGGCGGACGACGGCCGCTACCAGAGCGACTGGTCCTCCACCGGAAAGCGCATGGAGCGGGGCAGCTGCCGCGAAGGCCTGGCCGTGCGCACCTGGAACAGCTGGTACGACAACGGCGTGAAGGCCTGGAAGGGCTTCATGGAGTCCGGCAAGCTCGCGGGCCAGTTCGAGAGCTGGTACGACAACGGCCAACACCGGGCGCGGATGCAGTACGTGGACGGCGTGCTGCACGGCGACGTCACCCTGTGGTGGCCCGACGGCGCCGTGCGCGGCCTGGGGGCCTACGAAGAAGGCCTGGCCCAGGGCTGCCACGCCCGCTGGCACAGCACGGGCACCCGCGCCTCCCGCGGGGCCTACCTGGACGGCGAGAAGGTCGGCCGCTGGTACAGCTGGGACGAAGAGGGCCACCGCACCAAGGAGCACCACGGCGGCATCCCCCTCAAGGGCCGCTGCTGGATCCCCGTCCTCCTCCCGTGATGCGGGCCGCCCCCAGAGCAGCTATCGTCACGGGCTGCACCGAGGAGCCCCCATGAGCCACCGCCACCTCCTCCCAGCGCTCGCCCTGGGCGCCCTGGGCTGCAAGCCTGGCCTCGATGCCAGCTTCCAGCCCAACCCCATCTGCGATCTCTCATCGGTGGTCACCTGGACCACCGACGAGCCCGCCAGCTCCTGGGTCGAGGTCAGCCTGGACGACCAGGCCCTGTTCAAGGTCGGCGACGACACGCCAGCCACCGAGCACAAGGTCATCGTGGTGGGCATGACCGAGCTGCAGGACTACGCGCTCGAGGCCGTCTCGGTCACCCAGGAAGGGCGCGAGCTGCGGTCGGCAAGCGTCGACTTCACCACCAGCGCCCTGCCCCACCCGTGGCTGCAGGGCCACGTCAGCGTCAGCGATCCCTCACAGGTCCAGCCCGGCTGGATCGCCGCCAATGTCATGACCGCCTCCATCGGCCCGGTCATCGCGGTGCTCCTGAACGAGGGCGGACAGGTGGTCTGGTACTACATCCACGACGGCGACGACGGCGGCGCCGACATCCAGGTCTCCTGGTTCCCCGATCGACGCGAGATGTTGATCGGGCCCCACATGGCCGGCGGTGACCGCCCCGTCCGGATCGACCTCGAGGGCCAGGTCTCCTGGGAAGGACCCGAGCAGCCGGGCGACCCCCACACCATCAACATCCAGGACGGCCAGCTGCACCACGTGCTCTGGGAGACCGACGACGGGGGCCACGTCGCCGTGCAGTGCCACTACGAGCAGGTGGGCGACGACGATGTCCAGGGCGACCGGGTGGTCTGGCTCGACCAGGACAACAACGAGCAGTGGAGCTGGAACACCTTCGACTGGCTGGAGTACGACCCCGACGACGTCTTCATGGGCCTGTGGTGGACCCACCTCAACAGCGTGGCCTTCGATGAGACCGAAGACGTGGCCTACATCAACTCCTGGGTGCAGTCCAAGGTCTGGAAGGTCGACCGGGCCACCGGCGAGATCCTCTGGACCCTGGGCGAGGGCGGCGACTTCGCCCCCGACCCCGACCACGAGTGGCCCTGGTTCGAGATGGCCCACAGCGTGGATCCCATCGGCGACAACCACTTCATCATGCACGACAACGGCACCAACGAGCGCCACTGGTCGCGGGTGGTCGAGTACGCCCTGGACGAGACCACCATGCAGGCGGAGATCGTCTGGGAGTACCCGGGGGACCTCAGCGAAGATCGCTGGTACGTGGTCTCCTGCGGGGACATCGACCAGCTGGACAACGGCAACCGGCTGGTGGTGGCGAACACGCGGATCATGGAGCTCACCCTCGCGGGCGAGCTGGTGTTCGAGTACACCTGGATTCCCGTGGACGAGACGCCGGATCTGCGCTCCTACCAGGCCGAGAAGATCCCGTCGCTGGTGCAGCCCCTCTGACGATCAGGGCCCGTGCAGCCCCATCTCGCAGGCCGGGGCTTCGAAGCGCGCCTGCACGTCGCCTTGGGAGAACAACAGATCCAGCTCGCCCTCGAGCAGCTGCGAGCTGTAGCCCCGGATCTCGAGGTCGCCCACGCTGGCCAGGCCCTGATCGGTGACCAGGAAGGCGTAGTCCTCGGTGCAGGCTGCGAAGCAGGCGTCCTGATCCAGGCCCTCGAGGCGGCTCAGATCCACCCGGCGGTAGCTGGCGGTGAACGAACCCGGGCCGTCGGACCGAGCCAGGGTGTAGGCGGCCTCGATGTCCTGGTCCGCGGTGAGCCCGATCCACAGCACCCGAAGCTCACCCGCGGGCCACAGCGCCTGCTCGGCGAGCAGCCCACTGCAGGCGGACTCGCAGCGCAGCCACCCAAGGTGGAACAGCGGGCCCAGCAGGGGGCAGGCGTCGGGAGCGTCGGCCAACACCAACATCAGCTGCTGCAGCTCCGGCTCCGCGCTGTCGTCGGGGGCGGCCCCGTACTGGTCGAAGACCACCGTGGCCGGATCGAAGGCCTCGCCCCCCAGCTGTCCGGTGACGACGATGCCGTCGCTGGGGTCGCGGGGGCAGCCCAGCAGGCAGATCGCGAGCAGGGGAAGGGCGCGCATGGGGGGACCTCGCGATGCAGGGCAGCCCCATGCTACCTCGAGGGTCCCCTCATGCGGCCCCCGACTGGCGCGAACATGGGCCAACGGGTGAAGAAGGGGCCATGCTCCAGCGTCCGACGCGCGCCGGCAACGCCGGCTTCCTTCAGAGGTGACAGGTTCCCCTCGCTCCGGTGTCAACAGGGGTGAGGTCAAAAAGGGAGTACCCCTTGGCCGTAGACGTAGAGGAATTCTATCGACGCTATGGACCCATGGTGCTGCGCCGTTGCCGGTCGCTGCTTCATGACGAGGAGCTTGCTGTGGACGCGATGCACGATGTCTTTGTCGAGGTCCTGCGCAGGAGCGCGAAGCTCGATCTGGACCATCCGTCCTCCTTCCTCTACCGCTCAGCCACCAACGTCTGCCTCAACAAGATGCGCACGAAGCGCCGCAAGCCAGTCCACTACGACAACGATCTGCTCGAGCGGATCGCCTGCGCTCCCGACACGGAAGAGCGCACGAGCGCCAAGCAGTGGCTGGACCGCATCTTCGAGCGCGAGCAACCCTCCACCCGCGCCATGGCCGTGATGCACCTGCTCGACGGCATGACGCTGGAGGAGGTGGCCCAAGAGCACGGCCTCTCCGTTTCGGGCGTTCGTAAGCGTCTTCGGACCCTGCGCGCCCACGTGGCCGAGCTGGAAGGAAGCCTGGCATGACCGACACCCAGCCCAAGATTCCCGACTGGATGCTCGAGCGCTATGCGCTGGGCGAGCTGGCCCCCGACCAGAGCGAGGGCATCCGCGCCCGGCTGCAGGCCGAAGCCGAGGCGGTCCGCGCCGGGCTCACCCCCCGGGGTGATCTGAGCGCCCGGCTCGAGGCCCTGCAGGCCAGCGACGCCGCCATCCTCGAGGCCCACCCACCACGCCAGGTCGCGGCCGAGCTCCGTCGACGCCAACACCTGCGCCGCGCCGAAGCCGACCAAGCCAGCCGCGCCGGCGCGGGCCGCCGCTGGGTGCTGGGCGTGCTGGGGCCCGTGGCCGCCGCCGCCATCGCCCTGGTGGTGGTGCTGCCCATGCTGAGTGAGCCCACCAACCCCATCCAGGACCCCGAGACCATCGTCACCACCGCCAAGGGGGACGACACCCGCCTGATGGTCTACCGCCAGGTGGGCAAGCAGGACGCCGAGGTGCTCAAGGAAGGCGCCACGGCCCGAGCCGGCGACAGGCTCCAGCTCGCCTATGTCGCGGGCCCCAACCAGCACGGTGTCATCGTCAGCATCGACGGCCGCGGCGCCGTCACCCTGCACCACCCGGCCGAACCTGGCGGATCGACTGAACTTTCGGTGGACGGTGAGCGCAAGCTGGGCTTCTCTGGAGAGCTGGATGACGCCCCTCGCTTCGAGCGCTACTTCATGGTCACCTCGGACAAGCCCATCGACGTACAGAGCGTGATCGACGCCGCCGCCCGGCTCGCCAGCACGGGCCAGGCCGACGAACGTTCCCTGCCCCTGCCCCCTCAGCTCGAGCAGCTCTCGGTCCGCATCGTCAAGGAGAGCCGATGACACGGCGCCTGCCGAGCATCGCTGCCATGGCGCTGGGGCTCGCGGGCCCCGGCGTCGCCGTCGCGGCCGAGGGCCCCGCCATCGCGGTCGAGCGCTACGCCATGGTGGTGGGCAGCAACGACGGCGGCCCCGACCGGGTCCAGCTGCGCTACGCCCACAGCGACGCCCAGGCCATGGGCCAGGTGCTGGTGGATCTGGGCGGCGTAGCCCCTCAGCATCGCATCGAGCTGACCGATCCCGACCGCGCCGCGCTCGAGCGCGCCTTCACCCTGATGCGCCAGCGCCTCGAGGCCAGCGACGCCCCTCGCACCGAGGTGGTCTTCTACTACTCGGGCCACTCCGACGAGGAAGGCCTGTTGCTGGGCGGCGAACACTACAGCTACAAGGACCTGCGGGAAGACGTCAGCGAGCTGCCGGCCGAGGTGCGCATCGGCATCCTCGACTCCTGCAGCTCCGGCGCCATGGTGCGGGGCAAGGGGTCGGTGCGCCGTGCCCCCTTCCTGGTGGACGCCTCGAACGAGGTCAAGGGCTACGCCTACCTCACCTCGAGCTCCGCCGACGAGGCGGCACAAGAGGCCGACCGCATCGAGGGCAGCTTCTTCACCCACTCCCTGGTCACCGGCCTGCGCGGCGCGGCCGACATGAGCCGTGACGGCCGCGTCACCTTCAACGAGGCCTACCAGTACGCCTTCCACGCCACCCTGCGGGGCACCGAGCGCACCAGCTACGGCCCCCAGCACCCCGGCTACGACATCCAGATGGCCGGCAGCGGCGATCTGGTCCTCACCGACCTGCGCACCACCACCGCCGGGCTCACCCTGGCCGAGAACCTGCGCGGGCGCACCAGCATCCGCGACGCCGAGGGTCGGCTGGTGATCGAGCTCGAGAAGGCCGAGGGCGATCCTGTGGAGCTGGGCCTGGCGCCGGGGGACTACACCTTGATCGTGCGGCAGCAGGATCGCTTCGCCGAAGAATCATTCAGCCTGCACAGCGGCGGCACCACCGCCCTGGCCGCCGAGGACCTGGGCTGGAACCGCGGCGAGCTGGCCCGCGCCCGCGGCGGCGCCAAGATCACCCCCGACCCCACCCTGCCCGAGTCCTGGTTCCGCATGACCTTCGTGCCCAGCCGCGGCGGAGACGAGGTCTCGGACCACCTGGTCCTCAACTGGCTCGTGGGCAACTCCGCAGAGCTGCAGGGCTTCGAGGCCAGCCTGGGCGCCTACCATGTCGCCGGCGACGCGGCAGGAGCCATGGCCAGCATCGGCGGCAACTTCGTGGCCGGGGATCTCGCTGGCGCGCAGGCCGCGGTGGGCGTCAACCAGGTCTCTGGCGACGCCGCCTGGTTCCAGGCCGCGGTGGCCGCCAACGTGGTCGGTGGCCGCATGAACGGCTTCCAGGGCTCCACGGCCTTCAACTACGCCCGCCAGCTCGACGGCGTGCAGTTCTCCCAGGGCGTCAACGTGGCCCAGGAGATGGACGGCACTCAGCTGGGCCTGGTCAACGTGGGCATGAAGGCCAAGGGCGCCCAGCTGGGCCTGGTGAACATCGGCGGCGAGGTCAAGGGCGTACAGCTGGGCCTCATCAACGTGGCCGAGCGCTCCGACGCCCCCATCGGGCTGCTCTCCTTCGTCAAAGAAGGCCGCCACAGCCTCTCCGTCTCAGCCGCCAGCGACGTGCCCTACAACGCCGAGCTCAAGCTGGGCGGCACGCGGCTGTACAATGTCTTCGCCGCAGGCTCCGACGGCTTCTGCGCGGACCCCGACAAGGCCGGCTGCTCGCAGGCGTCGAAGATGTACATCCACTACGGCCTGGGCGGGAAGCTCACCCAGGGCGAGCGGGCCTGGTTCGACCTCGACCTGGGCGTGGCCAGCTACATGCCGGTGCAAGAGCTGGTGGGCCCCCGCTGGGACCGCACCACCCTGGTTCCCCGCGCCCGCATCAGCTTCGAGCTGCTGCTCTTCGGCCACCTCGCCCCCTACATCGGCGCCGCCTTCAACGTGCAGGTGCCCCTGAGCGAGCTGGCCGTGGCCGCTGTGCCCATCGACATGAATCAGTGCCTGGAGGGGCCCTGCAGCATGTTCTGGCCGTCGGGCTTCGCGGGTGTGGCGGTGGAGTTCTAGGCAGCGGAATATGGACTCCTCCTGCACCGGAGGGAAGCCATGTCCGACCGCTACAACACCGCCTGGCGCAAGATGGCCACGGTCATCTACGATCGCCCCACCGACGCCCGGGTGCTCGGCTCTCTCGAGATCGAAGCCGAGGCCTGCGTGGACTTCATCGCCAAGCGGCGAGAAGAAGGCGTGAAGATCACCATCACCCACATCTTCACCGCCGCCCTGGCCCGCACCATCGCCGAGGACGCGTCCATCCTGAACTGCTTCGTGCGCCGCGGGCGCATCTACCCCCGAAAGGACGTCAGCATCTTCCTGGCCGTGGACGTGGGCGGCAAGGACATGTCCGGGGTGCGCATTCAGAACGCCCACCAGAAGACCGTCACAGAGATCCATGACGAGATGAAGGCTCGGGTGCGCAAGCACGAAGGGGCCGACAAG
Organism: uncultured Pseudomonadota bacterium; assembly: GCA_937912125.1. GTDB lineage: Bacteria > Myxococcota_A > UBA796 > UBA796 > JAFGLY01 > CALDOK01. Next base: position 5,249 of record CALDOK010000380.1, on the reverse strand, counting down.
AGCAAGCTGGTCCGCAAGAAGGACAGCCTCTCCAAGCTGCCCTTCCCCCTGCGACGGGCCGTGTTCTCGGCCATGCGCTGGGGGGTCTACGAGGCGGGGCTGAACCTGCGCTTCACCGGCCTGCACGAGGACATGTTCGGATCTGCCATGATCACCAACATCGGCAGCTTCGGCCTCGACATCGGCTACCCGGCCCTGATTCCGGCGGGCAATGTGCCGATGGTCATCGCCATGGGCACCATCGAGAAGCGAGCCGTGGTGCGCGACGACGAGATCGTCATCCGCAACATGCTGCCCCTGAGCGCCACCTTCGATCATCGCATCGTGGACGGCCACCAGGTCTGGCTGGTCGCCAAGGGGCTCAAGCGCTTCCTGGCCGACCCCGCGTCCCTGGACCGTCCGCCGAGCGCGTCGTGATGCAGGTCCGAACCTTCGACGACGCCACCAGCTTCCTGTCGGTGGCCGAGCCCTGGCTGCTCGAGCGAATCACCGAGAACAACCTGATGCTGGGCATCGCCACCAACGCCCGCAGCGCACCTGGCTTCTACGGTGTCGAGCCCTGGTGCGCCCTGGTGTTGGACGGCGCCCGGCCGGTGCTGGCGGCACTGCGCACACCGCCGCGCCCCGCCGTGCTGAGCCTGGGAGAGCCCCGCGCCGTGCCGTTCCTGGCAGAAGCCCTGCGCCGCGACCAGCCCGACAACCCGGGCGTCATCGGCCCGCGGGAGCCGGCGGAGGCCCTGGCCACGGCCTGGGCCGGCCCAGGGTGGCACCAGGCCATGGCCATGCGCGCCTACGAGCTGACCGAGCTCGCGCCCGATCCGCGACGACCCGTGGGTGTGTTGCGGCCTGTATCGCCCGGAGAGGCGCCCCTGCTGGCCCGGTGGATCGAGGGCTTCCACCAGGACGCCCACCTGCGAGACGAGACCCCGGCCATCGAGCTGGCGCGACGCATGATGCAGGGCTCCCGCGCGTTCTTCTTCGAGGTCGATGGGCGCGCCGTCGCGACCGTGGCCGGCTCGGGAGACATCCCTGGGGCAGCCCGCATCGGCATGGTCTACACCCCCCCCGAGCTGCGCGGTCGCGGCTACGGCTCCGCGGCCACCGCGGCCCTGAGCCAGGCGCTGCTCGCCCAGGGTGCCCGGGCCTGCTTCCTCTTCACCGACCTGGCCAACCCCACCTCCAACAGCATCTACCAGCGCGTCGGCTACCAGCCCGTGTGCGACTACGCCGACCTCCTGTTCGGCTGATGTCTCCCTGGATGCAATAGCCCAAGCCCGACCGCCGTAGCAGGACCGATTCCACGGAGGTCGCCCATGTCCGCCAGCCTGCTCTGCGCCGCTCTGCTCGCCCTACCCGCCCACGCCGGAGATCTCTGGCTTCAGGTCCACACCGACAGCGAAGACGACCTGGTCAAGGTGGAGCTGCCCGCCAACTGGCTCGCCGATCCGGGAGAGCCCCTCGAGGTCTCGGTGGAGGGCCGCCAGTACGATCTGCGGCAGGTGGCTCGCGCCGCCCAGGCCCGCCGAGAGGGCACCCGCATCCAGCTGCACGCCACCGACGAGCAGGGGCAACCCTACGAGCTGGCCGTGGAGCACCGCCGCAGCGAGCGCCGCAGCGGGCCGGTGCCTCAGACCCTCACCCTGGACCTGCTCGGCAGCGACGGCGAGGGCCTGCAGCTGCGCCTGCCCCTGCTGCTGGGCGAGGGTGCCATGAGCATCGCCGCCGAAGGCTTCCACGCCGACATCGAGCTGGACGGCCTGGAGATCCCCTGGGAGGCCGAGGCCTTCCTGGCTCAGCTGCGGGCCGCGCCGCCCACGTCGCTGGTGGAGGTCCTGTCGGTCGACGGCGGCAGCGTGGTGATCCGGACGGAGTAGGCGCGATCAGCCGGGCAGCATCACCAGCCCGCACACCACCGCGATGGCCAGCAGGAAGGCGGAGCCGAGCACAGGCAGACCCTGCTGGGCAAAGGCCGACCAGCGGGCCTGCTGCGCATGCTTCCGAGTCTGGTCCATGGCGTTCCTCCGGGGGGCCCTGGCAGGGCGCACACCCCTATGGTGGACACACCGCGCCCGTTGGATCCATGCCGTCTCCCCGTAGCCACCCTGACAGCATGCCACGGGATTCGACCACTGAGCGCATCAGCTGGGTTCCCGATGACCGCGGCCATGAACAGCCTCGCTCGGAGGAGACAGGGCGGCACGCCTCGCTATCCTGGCCACGGACCGGAGGCGCCCATGGAACCAGCGACGGGACCCGCAGCAGCGGAGCTGACCAGGCTGCGCCGGCTCGAGCCCAGCCTGGCCGCGCTGCAGGGCGCGCTGCGCCAGGCGACGAGGCAGGGCCAAGGTGACATCCCGCCCGCGGTTCGGCCCGCCTTCGGGCTGCTGGTGGTGCGCACCAGCCGCGAGCGCAGCCTGCTGGTGGGCGAAGAATCCTTCCACCATGGCCCCCTCCCTGTGCTGGGCTGGCGCACCAGCCCCCTCGCCAGGATCTTCCTCACCCACCAGCCGGGCGAGGACTACGAACTGGAGCTCGAGGGACGCATCCTCGAGGGCCTGGTCGTCGCCCGCTGGCTGCTGGTCTTCGAGGCCGGCCGGCTGGCACGGGTGGAGACCGGGCGCTGCACGCTGATCAGCGACGGCTTGGGGTCGTGGACTACACGCCCCGTCCCAGCGAACGCACCTACGCCAGCCCGCCCAGCCTCTCGCACCCACCGAGGGCTGGCGCTGCCCGATGCCCTGCTCGACCCCGAGCAGCGCGCTGTGCTCGACACACCAGCGGATGCCACCCTGCTGGTGGAGGGCGCCGCGGGGAGCGGCAAGACCACCGCCTGCCTGCGCAGGATGGTGCGGCTGGCCCAGGCGCGTGACACTGCGACCGAGCCCGTGGATGTATCGGTGGTCACCCCCGAGGAGGGGCTGGCGCAGCTGTGCAAGCGAGCCCTGAACGATCAGGGCGCGCCGCCGCTGTCGGTCCTGTCGTTCCGAGCGTGGCTGCTGGACCGCGGCCAGCGCTGCTTCCCCACGCTGCCCACTGCGCTGTGCCCAGACACGCCCTTCCGCGTGCGCCGCTTCTTCCGCCATCCGGCGCTGCTGCAGAGCCTGCCCCCATGGATCGCCGAGCGCAGCCACAGCCTGGCCGAGCAGGTGGACCACGATCTGTTCGCGCGGGGAGCGCTGCTGCGGCTGTGGGAGGCCACCGACGACGACACGCCCCTGCAGCGCCTGCAGGCCACCGAGCGGGCCTGGTGCGCGAGGCGGCCCGCCCGGGAGCGCCACCGCATCCAGGGCGCCTTCGGCCGCGCCCGCCGGGCCCTGCGGGACCCACGGCCCAACTGGGAGGCCCTGTGGCAGGACCGTCGCCTGCTCGAGCGCGCCGTGGCATTGTCGGAAGGTGAGCTGGGCGAGCAGGATCTGCAGGCGGTCTTGGACCACGCCTGGCTGCAGTTCAGCGAGCGCAGCGAGCAGGCCTGGGCCCATGTGGATCCCGAGCGGCTGAGGACCATCGACGGGCTCGGGCTGGACGAGGGAACCCCCCACGAGGCCGCGGGCACCCTGGACCTCGAGGCCTACGCGGTCCTGCTCGCCTGCCACCTGCTCGAGCACGGCATGCCCAAGCCCGGCTCCGGCCCGCTGCCGATACCCGACCACCTGATGGTGGACGAGGTCCAGGAGCGCGCGCCGGTGGAGCTGCGGGTGCTGGCCGCCCTGCGGAGCCCAACGGGCAGCCTGACCATGAGCGGCGACCGCGCCCAGCGCATGGACACCAGCGGAGGTCTGCCCGCCCACGAGGAGCTGGCCAGAACCCTGCAGGCACCAGCGCTGCGGCACATCGTGCTGCGTCACGCCCACCGCGGCACCCGCTCCATCGCGCGCTTCTGCCACGCACTCCTGGGCCCCCTGGCCTCAGTCGAGCTCGCCCCCAGCGAGCACGACGGGCCCCCGGTTCGCGTCAGCATGCACAGCAGCCCAGGGGCCGCCTTGGCGGTGATGGCAGACGCCCTGGGCGCCGCCCTCGCCGGTGGCGCCGAGATCGCGGTGATCGCCCACGACGCCGCGCGCGCCAGGGAGATCCATGGGGTGCTGGCCGAGCTGTCCCACGCCGTGCTGGTGCTGGAGGGACACTTCGACCCGCGCCACCGGGGCCTGACCGTGACCACGGTGGACCAGGTGGGCGGCCTGGAGTTCGGCACGGTGTGGGTCCCCGACGCCGACTCCAGCTGCTACCCCCTGCGGGACGGCGCCCGCCGCCGGCTGTACGTGGCCTGCTCCCGGGCCCGGCACGTGCTCTGGGTCCTGTGCCCCGGGACGCCCTCGGCCATCCTCGGGCTCTCGGCGCCGGCGGGGTGATAGGGTCGGTCCGGAGGTGTCCCTTGATCCACATGTCTCGCTGGCTCGTTCTGCTGCTGTTGGCGGCTGGCTGCCAGACGCCAGCCAAGGCCCCCGCTCCTCCCACCTCGCCGGTGGTCCAGGCAGAGCCCAGCGCCGCGTCACGACCGGCGGCAGCCCTGGCGCCCGCGCCCCCCGACCCCGCTCTGCAGCGGCGGATGGAGGACCTCGAGCTGGAGGTCACGCAGCTGAAGTTGGTCATCGAAGAGATGAAGCTGGCAGGCATCGGCAGCATGGATGCCCAGAACGTGGGCTACCAGCCCAACCAGACCACCCTGCGCGCCCGGGACGTGCAGGCCGCCCTGGATGAGCTGTGGGGTGAGCTGCACCGGGTGCAGGAGGGCGCAGTGGACATGGGCGCTCCCGGTGCCGGGCTGTTTGACCTGGAGCAAGGTCCCCTGGGGCCGAGGAACCCGAAGGGGCAGGCGGGCCAGGATCCGTCCACTGGGCAGGGCCAGCCGCAGGGCGAACAAGCCCCGGCCCCACCACGCCAGCCTGGGGGCTGATCTTCGCGAGGCGTAGCCCTGGGCTACCAGTAGCCCTCAGCCTTGGTGAGCCGCAGCTGCAGGAGGTGATCGTCCTTCAGCACCGCTTGGGCGGGGGCGCCGGGCCCGGTCCTGCGCTCGAGCATCGAGGCCTCGAGAGCGGCGGCGTCCTCAGGCAGGAGATCGAGCAGGTCCAGGGTCTGCAGGGGGTCGGCGTGCACGTCGTGGAGCGCGAAGCCCCCCACCAGGCCAGGACAGGCCAGAACCTCTGTGAGGTATGGATCGAGTGAGCTGATGTTGTGCACCATGGCCCGCATGGACAGCAGCAGATCCCCCTGACGCAGAGCCAGCATGTCACCGTACTCTGCGTAGGCCA
>CALDOK010000379.1 GCA_937912125.1 uncultured Pseudomonadota bacterium | reverse complement strand
GCGCTCGGGACCGCCAGCGCGGCCCCGGATGATTCATCTGGGCCCAGGATGGCGGGCTTGGCTGCCCACCCTCAGCTCCCGAAGTCCTCGAAGCGCAGGAAGCGGCCTTTGACGATGTAGTCGGGGTTTGCGCCCTCGATCCAGGTGACGAACCAGGCGTCCTCACACAGCCAGGTGAGGCCGGGCAGGTAGGGGGCCACCGCGGTCTCGGTGTCCAAGACGAGCTCGTCGCCCAAGGCCCAAGCGTCACCGTCCAGGCGCGCGGGCTGCAGCACCAGCTGGTTGCTCAGGCCGCTGATGTTGCGCATCCAGGCCACCACGGCGCCGTGTTCGCCAGCGGCGATGATGGGGGTGTGCTCGATCTTGCCCGCCTGCCCCAGGGTGGCCAGGACCGGGGCGCCTGCCAGCTCGCCCCCAGCAAGCTGGATGTCGTACTCGCTGCCTTCTACGCTGTAGTAGGCGAGGTAGGGCAGCCCATCGGCGGCGCGCTCCCACGCCACGAAGGGCAGGCCAGCCTCGTCGTGATCGCTGAATGATGCCAAGGTCGTGACGCCTGCACCGTCCACCAGGCCGACATGCACCGCGGTGCCCGCGCTGGCCGTCCAGGACTCCCAGGCCAGTGCCCGCTCACCACCGGGGCCGGTGGCCACGCTGGGGTAGTAGTGGGACTGTTCACCGTCGAGCTCGGGCACCAGCCCGTCGGCGGCCACGGCGCCATCAGCGTCCAGCTCCAGCAGCACGGCCTGGAAGGTGCTCACGCTGTCGAGGCCCCAGGCACCGGCCAGGGCGAAGCCACCCTGCGCGTCGGCGGCAAGCGCTGGCATCCAGCCGTTGGCTGTCTGAGGGGTCCCTCCCACCATGGGCTCCACCATCACAGGCGCGGCGTCCAGCTCGGACCCGTCACGGGTGAAGCTGCGCAGCCCCAGGTCCATGTTGTCCACCCCGGTACCGTTGTCGGCCTGCCAGGCCACCACCACCCGACCGTCGCTGACCGCCACCCGGGCGTAGGTCTCGCTGTAGCCCTCGCCCCCATCCACCTGGAATGGAGCCACCAGGACCTGACCGTCCACTCCAACGCGCGTGGCCCAGATGTCGAAGTAGCTCGTGCCCGGCTCGGGCAGCACATAGGCCACCCACACGGCCTCACCATCCCAGGCCGCCGAGGGATGGATCTGGGCCAGAGGACCATCCACGTCGATGCGAAAGTCGCCCTCGACCAAGGCATCCAGGGGACACTGCGCCACACCCGGGACGCTGTCGTCGGTGTCGGGCGCGGTGTCGTCTGGGCCCTTGGGGCAGCCGAGCAGCATCGTGAGCAAGGCGAGGGACGATCGGGTCATGGGAACCTCCGGCCCCCAGCAGATATCATGGCGGGCATGATCCCCGATCCCCTGGCGCGTCCCCTGGGCCGCATCGAGCGCTTCTACTGGCTGCTGGACCAGCACAGCTGCACCAACTTCGTGCTCACGGCCGAGCTGGACAGCGGGCTGACACGCCGAGATCTCGAGGGCGCCCTGGAGCGCTCCTGGGCTCGCCACCCCCGGCTGCGCTGCCGCATCGCGGTGGACGCCTCCGGTACGGTGGTGCTGGAGCCCGAGACGGCCGGCCCACCTGGGATCACCGAGGTCGAAGGTCCCTGGCGCCCCATCGCCGACGCCCAGCTGCTCGCCCGATTCCCCGCGGGAAGCCACCCCCTGATCCGCTGCCACTGGGTCCCCTCCGCCGCCGGGCCCGCGGCCGTCTTCACCTTCGCCCACGGCCTGCTGGACGCCGGCTCCGCCGCAGCCTGGCTGATGGAGCTGCTGGCCGACGCCTGCGGCGACGGGACCGCCGCTCCCTTCCCTGCCCACCCCGCCGCCAGCGATGCCCTGTACCCCGCCCGCTACCGGGGCCCGCGGGGGCTGCTGGCACTGCTGCCGGTGATCGCCATGGACGGCGTGGGCAAGCGCTTTGTGGGCGATCCCCCACCCCTGCCCGGCGCGCCCCCCTGGGAGACCCCACGCAGGACCACCACCCTGCAGCTGGATCTGAACCCTCAGGCCAGCACGGCGCTGCTCCAGCGCTGCCGTGAGCTGGGCTGTACGATGCAGGGGGCCCTCATGGCGGCCCAGGCCACGGCCCTGCGGGCCGAGCACGAGACCGACGGACCGCTGCCCGTGGGCATGGCCGCCGCCCTTGACCTGCGCCCCTGGCTCGAGCCTCCCCTCGAGCCAGGCACCCTGGGCAACCACGTCTCGCTGCTACCGGTCACGGTGAAGGTGGACCCCAGCGCCCCCGCAGCCCCCCTGGCCGTCGAGCTCACCCGCCAGCTGCGTGCCAAGCTGGCCCGAGGCACGGGCCACCTGTTCTGGAACCTCATCCCCCCCGACTGGTTCTTCCCCCCCGACGAGCGCTCCTTCCCCCGCCTCGAGGCCATCGGCCGGGCCGGCCCGCCCGCAACGGTGGTCACCAACCTGGGGCGGCTGCCCGACCCACCATCAGCCCTGGCCGATCAGCTCCGCGCCCTGCGCTTCACCATGGCGCCCCAGCAGGGTTCACCCCTGTGCACCGGGGTGGCCACGCTGGGGGGAGCGTTGCGCATCGACCTCTGCTTCGACGGGGCGCACCTGAGCGAGGAACGGAGGGCGCGGATCGTTCAGCGATTCGCCGAGGCGCTGGAGGGTCTATAGGGCCCCGCCTCGACGGTGATGGGGCCCAGACCTCCTTCTCTTCGGCGGGGACCCGGAAGGGCTCGGTCCACATGATCTCACTCAGGCTCACGCCCTCGGGGGCGATGCTGCCCAGGAAGCTCACCACCCGCTTGTCCCGCAGGACGTCCTCCACCCCAGCGCGAGCGCTGACGTCGTCGATGTCGCCGAGGGTGTCGGGCACCCGCCGGGGGCCGGCAGCCATAGGCGAGGACGACGAAGGCGGCGAAGCGCAAGGGAAAACCGGGGTGGAGATGGATCGCAGGATATCTCGAGCCGCGCAGGTCTGGGGGCGGCGACCCCTCGAAGCTCGAGCTACCATCCACAGGTTCCAAGGGAGGAGACCCCATGGCCATCGTGATCCTCGCGCTACTCGCGGCCCCACTGTGGGCCTGCCCACCACCCCGCCCACCAGCGCGCTGACCTCTGGTGCCGGCGTCACCCCGGCGGGCGATGGCGACGTCAACGGCGACGGCTACGACGATCTGGTGGTCTTCGACCCGGAGTCCGACAGCCCCTCGGGCGAGCACGGGACGGGCCTGATGCAGGTCTACCTGGGCGGGCCCTCGGGCTACGACGCCAGCCCGATCCTCGAGGTCTACGGACCCTCCTCTGGCCGCTACCTGGGCACGGCCGGCGGCATCCTCGGCGACTTCGACGCCGACGGCTACGACGACATCCTGGCCACCTGGGAAGAAGGCTCGTGGATCTTCCCTGGCGGGCCCTCGGGCCCCACCGCCGCCGATTTCTGGGACGTCACTCCCATTCAGCGAGGTCAGTTCGGCAACTCGGCCGCCCTGCCCGGCGATCTGGACCAAGACGGCTACGACGACGTGGCCATCGGCATCCAGAACGAGAGCTGGGACGACGACGGGGTCCATGTCTACCGCGGCGGTCCCGACGGGATCGCCGAGTCCCTGCTGCTGACCAACCCCGGTTCCTACAGCTCGGGCGAGGCCATGGTGGCGGCAGGGGACTTGAACTGCGATGGCTACCCAGATCTGGTGACCTCCGGAGGCCACAACAGCGAGAGCGTCGTGATCTACGCCGGGGGCCCCACCATCGGTGCGGACTGGGTGAAGATCGAGGAACCGTCCGGCATCGAGAACTTCGGCCGCGAGCTGGCCACCGTGGGCGACATGGACGGCGATGGCTGCGACGACGTACTCATCGGCCACCGTTCCGGGGCGCTGCTGTACGCAGGCCACAGCGATCTCGAGAAGATCGCGGAGATGAGCGACCTGACCGGCGAAGAGATCTCATCCATTTCCCTGGGCGACACCGACGGCGACGGGGTGCACCGCATGGCCCTGGGCCGCCCCACGGCCGACAACGCGGGGATGACCGAGGCAGGCTCCGTCACCATCGGTGATGTGCATCTCGACGGCCAGGCGGTGGAACTCACCATCACGGGCGACGCCGAAGCCTGCGAGCTGGGCACCCGCCTGCGCAGCCTGGGCGATCTGGACGGCGACGGCCAGCCCGAGCTGGCCATCGAGCACGACGGTGGCTGGGTGATGGCCTGGGGCGATGGTGAGCTGCACGGGCCCGACAGCACAGACGACGACACCGGCACCGACGGCGACACCGACGCCGCCGGCTGCGCCTGCTCGAGCGCCCAGCGCGGCGGCACCACCTGGGGGCTGCTCACCCTGGCGGGGCTGCTCCTGGGCTGGCGACACCGCAGACGTCCGGCCGCCGGGGCTCACGACGCCCGCTGACGGGCCACACACTCCGGCTCCCAGCGACCTTCGCGACGGGCGACCATCAGCTCCATGCCCTCGCGGTAGGCGTCGACGGCGAAGGCGGTGTTCATCAGCAGGACCGTGGCGAACATGGTCCAGTACAGGGTGATGTCCAGGGGCCGAATGGAGAACTCCACAAAGGTCAGTCCGAACGCACCGACCAGGAAGACCAGCCCGAGGAACCAACGGCGACCATTGATCATGTAGCCAGCGCCGGGGAGGAAGAAGTTGAGGATGGTGGCGATCCAGACGCGAAGCATGATGTTCTCCGGTTTCGGGTTGACGTCCGCTGTGGACACTCTATAGATAGTCCATGTGAATGGACGTTTGAATGATTGTTCATCCCGGTTTCATTGCTATTCGTCCACTGGAGACCCCATGGACGCCCTGAGCGGCACGCTGTCACTGCTGGAGGTACGAGGCTCGGTGTTCTGCCGTGCGGCCCTGTCTCGCCCCTACGCCGTGCACACCAAGGGGTCCGAGGCGGCCATCTTCCACGTCATCGTGCGGGGCGCCGGGTGGATCGAGGTCGCAGGCATGGACCAGCCCACCCCGTTCCGGGCCGGCGACCTGCTGGTGCTGCCCCACGGCCACCCCCATGTGCTGTGCGATCCCCCCGGGACCCGCTCGGTGCACATCCGCGCCCTGCCCAGCGATCCGGGCGCCGACGGCCTGCCCTGCGTGCACCACGGGGGCGGCGGGGTGGACACATCCATCCTCTGCGGCAGCTTCCACTTCGGCGCCGAGGCCCGGGCCGCGCTGCTGCCGTCCCTGCCCCCCCTCATCGCCGCCTCGGGCACCGCGGGCTCCACCGCCGCCTGGCTCGACGCCACCCTGCGCCTGCTGGCCGACGAAGTGGCCAGCGACCGCCCGGGCGCCGCCATCGTGGTGGAACGCCTGGCCGACGTGCTCTTCATCCAGGCCCTGCGCGCCTGGGTGACCCAGCAGCAGGATCAAGGCGGCTCGTGGTTGGTGGCCCTGGGGGATCCCCAGCTCTCCCGCGCCCTGGCCGCCCTGCACGAGCATCCGGGCCAGCACTGGACCGCCGCCCGCCTGGCGCGCGCCGCGGGTATGTCCCGCTCCGCCTTCTACCAGCGCTTCGAGCGCGCGGTGGGCGAAGCCCCCGCCGCCTACGTCACCCGCTGGCGCATGCTCGTCGCCCGCCGAGGCCTGCGCCGGGGGGACAGCATCTACCAGGTCGCCGAACGGGTCGGCTACACCAGCGAGGCCGCCTTCAGCCGGGCGTTCAAGCGCGCCGTGGGGGCCAGCCCGTCGGTGTGGCGGCGGGAGGCGATCAGCGGGGTGGGATGATGATGCGGGTGAGGCTGGCTTTGCTGTCAGACCTCCCTCGCAGCTCCTCGAAGAGCCACGCCTCACCGTCGGCCAGCAGCAAGCGGGGATGCATGGTGACGCTGTCATCCAGCGGACGCTCGAGCCTACCCGCACCACAGGCGCTCGGGTCCATGCGCCACCCACCCTCGCTGGGATCGAGGAGCGCGGGCACCGTGAGCTCATCCCCGGAGGACGGATCGGTGAACTGCAGTAGCGCCAACAAGCGCCCGTCGGGCAGCGCCTGGGCGACCTGCACAAGGCCATCCGCCCCCAGCGACATGCGGCTGCTGGCTCCCGTGTCGGTCTCCAGCCACACCAACCAGCGCTCGTCTCCCTGGTCCTCGCGCAGCAGGAGGGCGTCGCCGAGATCCTGGATCCACAAGGGGTGGTGACCGCCCGGCACGAGCGCTACCGAGCCATGCTCCAGATCGATGGCTCGCAGCCCCCAGGCATCGCCGTCATGGTAGTGCAGCCAAGCGGTGTCCCCGCGTACCACGCCTTCATCCAGCTGGTAGATGCTGGGAATGGGAGGGAACGGGACCTCGTGGAGGGTGTCATCGGCGCCCACGCGCCAGGCGCGGGTCTCCTCGTCCGCGACCCGCACGAGCAGCGGCTCGGGCTCTCCGTCCAGCAGGCTCCAGCCCGAAGGGTCCCAGACGTCGGTGGGGATGCGGATCCGCGACACCACCCGACCCGACCATGGGTCCACGCGCTCGACCCAGTTGGTCCCATACTGGAGCACCGGGTCCTCTCCATCATCGGGGGGCGATGCGGCCCAGCCTCCGATGTCAGGCCGCTCCATGCGCTCGAGACGGTAGACGAACAGCTCCCCACCTGAGGCCGCCATGGTCGAGATGTACGGCGTGTGGAAGGCTCGGCGCTCGATCCCGATGGCCGCCTCCCCCCGGTAGGGCCAGCTCGTCTCGGCCTGGCCATAGACCTCCTCGAGCACGAAGCGCCGGGCGTCCCCGACCAGCCCGAGATCGCAGACCTCGTCCACCCCCAACGCGAGGCCCCGGTCGCTCCAGCCACTGTCACAAGCCAGCGCGAAGCTCTCCATCCTCCGCAGGCGATCCGTGGGGTACAGCGCGCTGGGCTCCACACCTGACCCATCGAAGATGTCGGGGTGGTCCAGGCTCACAAAGCCCTGTTCGATGTCCCAAGCGTGGCAGAGCTCGTGACGCGTCGCCAGGCCCGCCTGAGGCAGGTAACTCGGGTCAAGGTGAAGCCAGCCCCCAGCGAGACTCGTGCGGCCCCCCGCACCCAACAGCGGGTGAATCTTCACCCCCGGCGAACACACCGTCCCTACCCCGGTCCAGGCCTCGAACTCCTGGAAGGTGTCGTAGATCTCGAACACCTGCTCATCGCTGGCCCGATCGCCCGGATCCCAGACCACCATGCCGGTGATGGGGGGGCAGGTGCAGCCATGCGCCACCAGCGCGAGGGCCGACAGGCAGACAGTCCGGGAAGAAGCGAGTCCCACGCGAACAGCTTGCCTTCCGGTAGACGCGGGCGCAAGCCAGCGCCGAGCGGGAACCTGAGCGATGACGGGTAGCCGTCACCCCCCACCAAGCGGTAGAGTCCCCTTGTCACCCCGTGGAGATACCATGCGCACCCTCACTACCGGCCTGCTCACCAGCCTGCTCTTCCTCACCGCCTGTCCCAAGGACGGCGACACCGGAGACTTCACCGACGCCGACGGCGACGGCTGGGCCGAGTGGGAGGACTGCAACGACCGCGATCCCATGATCCATCCCGACGCCATCGAGACCTGCGACGGCAGGGACAACGACTGCGACGACGAGATCGACGAAGGCGCCACCACCACGCTGTACCGGGACGCCGACCTGGACGGCTACGGCGACGGAAACGAGTCCACCGTGGGCTGCGAGGGCACCGGGGGCTACGCCGTCACCGGCGACGACTGCGACGACGACAACGCCGAGGTCCACCCCGACGCCGAGGAGTGGTGCGACGGCCTGGACAACGACTGCGACGACACGATCGACGAAGATCTCGAGTATGCCGACTGGTACGCGGACGCGGACGCCGATGGCTACGGCGACCCGGACTCCGCCATCAACGACTGCGTGCAGCCCGACGGCTACCTGGCGGACGACCAGGACTGCGACGACGACGACGACACGGTCCACCCCGACGCCGACGAGTACTGCGACGGTGTGGACAACGACTGCGACGGCAGCGTGGACGAGGGCGACGCCCTGGACGCGGTGACCTGGTACCCCGACGGCGACGGGGACGGCTTCGGCGACATGCTGGCCACCGGCACCACGCGGTGCGCGGCCGCCAGCGGCGAGGTGCTGGACAACACCGACTGCGACGACTTCAGCGCCTCCACCAATCCTGGCGCCACCGAGATCTGCGACGACGCAGGCGCGGACGAGGACTGCGACGGGCTGGTGGACGACGGGGACGACAGCACCGATCCGTTCAGCATGAGCGTCTGGTACCAGGACAGCGATCGGGACGGCTACGGCGACCCGCGCGCCACCACCCGCAGCTGCCTCCAGCCCCCGAGCACCACCAGCGACGGCAGCGACTGCGACGACACCGACGGCATGATCAACCCGGCCATGGACGAGATCTGCGACGGCGCGGACAACGACTGCGACGGCCTGACCGATGATGACGATGCCGGCGTCATCGACGGCTCGACCTGGTACGCCGACGACGACGGCGACGGCTATGGCGACGCCCGCGACAGCGTGGACGCCTGCGCCCAGCCCACCGGCTACGTCAGCGACGACAGCGACTGCGACGACACCGACGCCAGCCTCACCGATGACTGCCCCGAGGACACGGCCACCCCCTTCACCCGTGACGGCACCTACGAGGGCACCCTCGAGATCGCGGTCTCAGTCGCGGCCCTGGGCGTCTCCGACACCTGCGTGGGCACCTCCACCATCGACGTCGACGAGGCGAGCTCCACCCAGATCAGCGGCACCGGCGGCTGCAGCTTCATCGGGGTGGCCGCCACGCTGTTGGGTGCCCAGACCGGCGTCCTCGAGGGCGAGATCACCAGCGATCCCGATGCCGAGGGCACGGTCGCCGTGGGCAGCGGCTCCGCCACCATCATCAGCGACGACTGGTCGGGCGAGTTCACCGACGACGACACCCTCTTCGGCGAGTTCGGCGGCACCGTGGTCTACTCGGGCATGCTCGTGGTCTACTCCGGCGAGTTCGAGGCCGTGCGCTGAACCCACAGGGCACGCCGTCATGGAGCAGGACTTCGCCTTCCTGGCGCCCCGCGCCTGAGGGGTACGATCAGTCGTTCAGGCCCAGAGGGTCCCGCTTGGAGAAGGGCGCGGTCATGAAGCGCCAGCTGGCCTTGGCGGTGGTCAGCCACGAGATGCGCGCGCCGTTGTGGGTGTTGGCCAGGACCTTGTCCACGATCCAGGGTGCCACGGTCTCGGCGCGGTCTGCCAGGATGGTGAAGATCTTCTTGGCCTGGGCCACCCGCTCGGGGGGCCCCTCGAAGCCCGCCAGCAGCAGGTCGGTGACCACCATGCCGGGCAGGATCGAGCCCGCGATGACCGGCGTGCCGGACAGCTCCTTGGCCAGAGCGTCGTCCAGGTAGCGCAGGCCGCGCTTGGTGGCGCCATAGGGGGTCATGCCCTCGACCATGCGACCGTCGCTGCCGAGGCCCTCCATGTTGTAGACGGCCCCGCCGCCCTGGGAGAGCATCCCGCGGATGGCCACCGCCGAGCCGCCCATGGCCCCGGCCAGGTTGGTGGCCGCGATGCGCCCGAAGAGGGCCATGTCCTGCTCCCAGAGCATGGCCTGGCCGTGGGCGATGCCCGCGTTGTTGATCCAGATGTCCGCCCGCCCGAACCGCGCCACGGCGGCGTCCCACAGGCCCTGCAGCTGCTCGGGCACGGTGACGTCGCAGGCGGCGCCCGCCACCCGTTCGGCGTCGAAGTCGGCGGCCAGCGCATCGACCACAGTGTCTACATCAACCTGCTGACGCCCCGAGATGACCACGGCGCAGCCGCGCGCCAGGAACGACCGCGCCAAGGCCAGGCCGATGCCGCGGGTGCTGCCGGTGACGACCACGCACTTCATGGGGACTCCTCGGGTTCGCTCGCCCAGCGCCTATCGCATCGCCAGCCTGCGTCGAAGATCGTCGAACCTGCCGTCGAACTTTCGACCTTGCTGTCGGTCTCCGACGGCCCGCATCGGCAGAGCGGAGAGGGTAAATCCCGCTCAATCATGCGGCTTGACGCGGCGTGCGCTCGCGATGGAGCCTGGCAAGCTCCGCGCCTTCACAGGAGCCAGGCGACACCTCGTCGCCCACGACGTCCATCCTCACCGGCTCATCCACGACTGGCTCGAGGGCCCAGGAGCTCGGGGCGCGGCTCACGCGCCTGGGCCCCATCCGGCCTCTAGGAGCAGCCGCAGCCGCCGCAGCCGCAGCCACCGCCCTTGGCGGCGGCTTCTTCGGCGTCGTAGCCCTTGTCGAGCACCGCCGCGATCAGGGCGGCCGGGTCGAGGCCGGCGCCGTAGATCACCACGCGCCCGGTCTCGAGGGTGACGTCCACGGCGCGGACGCCTTCGATGGCGCTGAGGGCCTTCTGGACGGTGGCGGAGCAGTGACCGCAGGTCATGCCTTGCACGTCGAGGTTGATGATGTCCATGTCGTTATCTCCACGCTTGGGTTCAGGTACAACGGGGTCGGGGCGCCAGCGGGCAAGCCGCGCCGCCCCTCGAATCCAGAGAGCCCGGGCCAGCACCACCGCCAGCACCACGCTGGAGGCCCACTCCCACCAGGCGACCTGGGCCATCAGGCCGTGATCGTGCTGGTGCCCCATGGCCATGGGGAGGCCCGCGCCGGGAAAGAGCGCCTCGAATGCGAGGCCGAAGGCCAGGCTGACCACCACGATGGTGCCCAGGTAGACAGCCACCACCCGCTTGCCCAGGGCCCGGGTGAAGACCGTGAGGGTGGCCACGTTGGTGGCCGGGCCCGCGATCAGGAAGACGATGGCGGCGCCCAGGGGCAGGCCCTTGGCCACCAGGGCCGCCGCGATGGGGATCGATCCGGTGGCGCAGACATACAGGGGCACCGACACCACCAGGACCGCACTCCACTGCAGCACCGGGTGGGACACCGCCCCGGTGAAGAGGTCCTCGGGCACGAAGGCGGAGATGGCGCCGCCCGCCGCCAGGCCCACCACCAGCCAGAAGGCGATGTCCTCCATGAGCATGCCCAGCCCGTAGCTGACCAGCTCCTCGAGCTTGGCCTTCCAGCCTACGGGCAGCCCCGAGCCAGAGCCAGCCTGGGCCACCGCCGCGGGTTCGGGCTCTTCGTTGTCCACCACACCGGCCAGGGTGCCGCCGATGACGCCGGAGACCAGCGCCGTGATGACCCGCCAGATCGCCACCACCGGCCCCAGCATGGCGGTGGTGGCCAGGATGCTGTCCACCCCGGTCTGAGGCGTGGCGATGAGGAAGGCCGTGATCGCGGACTTCGAGGCGCCCTGCCGCTTCAGGGAATCGGCGAAGGGGATCACCCCGCAGGAGCACAGGGGCAAGGGGATGCCCACCAAGGACGCCTTGATCGCCGCGCCCACGCCGTGCCCACCCATGTGCCGCGTGACCCACGCCTTGGGCACGATCACGTGCAGCAGCCCAGCCAGCATGAGGCCGAGCAGCAGGTAGGGGGCCATCAGGCGGAAGAGATCCGCGGTCTCGACGGCCCAAGAGGCCAACCAGGAGGTCACCGTGGCTCCACGGGTGAAGCGAGACGCCAATCTTGTCCCTGCGACAGCTCGTGGCAAGGCCCAACGACCGTTCCTTGACGCCCGCACTACAGAGCGGGCAGCACAACGTCGACAGGTCGCTGGCCATCCGCCAGGTCAGCGGCCACGCTACAGACCACGGACACCCTGGAGTCGCCCATGTCCAAGCGCCTACTGCCGCTCCTCGCCCTGCTCTCCTCTGGCTGCTGCCTGGGACAGGTCTGCGACTACTGCCCCTTCCCAATCTGGCTGTACGTTGTGGACGCCGGCACCGACGCCGCCATCCCACAGGCCACGCTGGTTGTGGACGCGCCCACCTGCACCAGCTCCACCTGGCAGGGTGAGGTGTTGCAGCTGAGCTGCCCCCTGGACGAGAACCACGACGTGACCCTGAGCGCCGAGGGCTACCTGCCCCAGACCCTCACTGTCTGGGCGTCCTCGGCCCCCGACGAGGGCTGCTGCGCCTGCGGCTTCGAGCTGGCCGAGTACGACGTGGGGCTCGAGACCCACGACACCGAGGGATAGAGCCCTCGCTTCCAGGAGCTCGAGTCGGGTGATACAGGACGACACCCCCAGCCCAGGAGACCTCGATGTCCCGCCCCCTGTTCCTCGCGCTCGGCCTGTTCGCTCTGTCCGCCTGCGGCGACAAGGACGACACCGCCCCGCCCGAAGGCGACACCGACACCGACACCGACACCGAC
>CALDOK010000378.1 GCA_937912125.1 uncultured Pseudomonadota bacterium | reverse complement strand
CCCGCCATAGACCCCCAAGTCAGCCGCGCTACCGTCCACGTCGTACTCCCCAGGCGTGCCGGAGTCGATGACGGGGCTACCAGCCTGCAGGTGGAAGTCGTGGTCGTCGGCGTCGACGAACAGGGGGTCCACCTCGACGTTGCCGTTGGTGCCGACGGGGTCGTCGATGCCGTAGACGCCGTTGCTGTTGTCCCACAGGTTGATGTAGCTGATGGCGGTGGTGGGGCTGCGCTTGACCCGGATCACCGAGCCTTCGCTGTGCTCGGCCAGGATGCTGTCCCGCAAGGTGAGGGACCCGTTGTCACGCAGGTGGAAGCCGGCGCCGGACGGGGCCGCGTTGGCCCACAGGGTGTTGTTGGCGAACATGGCGTAGGATCCGTCGAGGGCGACCCCGCCGCCCTCGGCCGAGGCGCTGTTCTGGGCTGCGATCAGGTTGTAGCCCCACACCGTCGAGTCCAGGCCGTACAGGGCGCCGCCCTTCTCGGCGGTGTTGCCCGTGAGCACCAGGCGCTCCAGCGTGACCCGGTAGGCGTCTTCCTCGAGCATGATGCCGCCGCCGTCCTCGGCCGCGTTGTCGATGAAGCTCGAGTCCTGGATGATCTGGTCGGAGTGGTTCAGCTGCGAGTGCAGGCCGCCGCCCAGCGCGGCGGTGTTGCCCTGGACCAGGCAGCCTTCGATGGTGGTGGTGTCGTTGTCCAGCTCGATGCCGCCGCCCCGGTCGCCGGTGATGTTGCCCACCACGGTGTTGTCGCGGAAGTGGCCCTCGGCGTGGGACATCTTGATGCCACCCCCAGCATCGTGGGCGACGTTGTAGGAGATCTCGTTGTCTTCGATCAGCGAGTTGTTGCCCACGTAGATACGCAAGCCGCCAGCGTCGTCGCCCGCTTGGTTGTACATGAAGCTGTTGCCGACGATGTGGGCCGCGGATCTGCTGGTGTAGCCGCCGCCGCCGTCGTCCTCGGTCCAGTTGCCTGTGACGATGTTGTCCTGGATGAGGCCATCGCCCCGGTACAGGAAGAAGCCACCACCGTCGTCCCAGGCGATGTTGTCGGCGATGGTGTTGCCGGTGAGGTTGGCGTCACCGATGACGAAGATCGCGCCGCCGATGTCCCAGGCGACGTTGCGCTCGAGGCTGTTGCCGCGCACGTCCACCGTACCGTACTCAGTGGACAGGGCGCCGCCGTCGTCGGCCTCGTTTTCGACCAGCGTGTTGCCCTCGAAGCTGCCGGAGCAGGTGTCCAGCGTGGCGCCGCCACCGTCGTCACCGGCGGTGTTGCCCTCGAAGTGGTTGCCGGTGATCGCCAGCTCGGAGGCGCCGACCCACAGGCCGCCGCCGTCGCCGTCCGCGACATTGTCCACGAAGCTGTTGTCCTCGAGGTTCAGCACGGCGTACTTCCCGTACAGCCCACCCCCGTGGTAGTCGCTGTAGCCGTTCTGGATGGTGAAGCCGCTCAGGGTGAAGCCGGGCTCGGGTACGTTGCGCACCCGCAGCGCACGGCCCGTGCCGCCGCCGTCGATGATCGCGGCCCCGGGGCCATCGCTCGAGACCAGGGCCACCACCTTGCTGTAGTGCACGATGTTCTCGCGGTAGGTGCCGGCACAGACACCCACCAGGGAGCCGTCTGGCACATGATCCAGAGCGTCCTGGATGGTGGTGAAGTCGGCGCTGCCGTCCGCGCACACCCCGTAGGTGCTGGGGATGGGCATGAGCTGCCAGCCCGACGGGCCCGCGTGGGGTCCAGAGCTCGAGTCGACGGAGCCACAGCCCACAGCGGTGAGAGCGAGGACAAGAGCAGCAGAGCAGCGCATACGAGCACCCCATAGGTATCCAGGACCCAGAAGGGCCCACGCTCCCGCCACGATAGCCGCACATTCGGGTTCCACCAAGTACTGATCGCCACGCCCGGGCGCGACCTGGACGGGGACAGGGACCACGAGATCGTCTTGCAGGCCCTCGAAGGCGACGTGCAGGCCCTCGATGACGACGCTGGGGGAGCCGGCGAGCTAACGCCAGTCGTCGTCCATCAGGCAGCGCTCCACCCTCCCGGGACAGATGCGCACGGGGCCGCCCAGGCTGGGTAGGCTCCCCTCCCCCGCTGGCGCGAGCACCAGGGCGAGCACCGTGACCGTGCCACCCGGCTCGACCAAAGGCACGCCGTCGCCGAGGGGGATGGCGTCCATGGACACCGCGCTGCCGTCCGCCAGCTCCACCACCCCTCGACCCCAGTAGGGGCTCTCGTCGCTGGGACCCTCGAGGCTGGTGAGCAAGCCGACGCAGTGCGCCCACAGGCCGACACGGGCCTCGAGGGCCCGCCTGGACTCGACGACAGGCGGCGCTGGGATCCGCTCGGGGACGGGGTCCCAGGCGATCTCACCGGGGGCTAGGGCGATGGACGTGAGCTCGAAGTGGGTGCCCATCACGCTCTGGACGTAGGGGGAGTTGGTGTAAGGCCGGCCCGTCACCACCACCCGCTTGTCGGCGTACTGCAGCTCAGCGGCCACGGGCCGGTAGGAACGGATCCAGACCTCGCCGTCGTCGAAGCGCAGGCTGGCGGCCTGCAGGTTCTTGCCGCCCGCGACCGGGTCGACCACGTAGAGGGCCTGGCGCTCTACGGGCTCCCCAAAGCGGGGCTCGAAGTCAGGCTCCTCGGAGGGAGCGTCATCACTGGGGAAGGGCAGCTCGTCGATGGTGGTGGGATCGGTCACGGGCATGGCCTCGGGGGTGGTGGCGGGAGGTCTCTTCTCACCACAGCCGACCAGGATCAGGCAGGCCAGGGCCAGGGGAGCGAGCGCAGGGAGACGGCGGAGGTGGGTCATGGGCAGCTCGGGCGGGTCGAGGACGGCGAGGCACGGGAGACCCGATGGCCCTATTCCACCTCCACAGAGCTGCCGAGCCCCACCACGCTGCAGCGCCAGCGGCATCGAAAACGCCTCGATGTTCTGTACAACGGAGCGCCCCGGGCGCTACCCTCTGCGGATGCGTCCAGCGACTGTACACAGCATCCTCCTCCTCGCGCCTCTGGTGTGGGCTTGCACCGGGAGCGGCCCCTCCCCAGCCCCACCTCCGACCGATCTTCCGCCTGACATCCTGCTGGTGGTCGTAGACTCCATGCGGGCCGACCGGCTCTTCCTCGAGCGGGATGGCCAGCCCGTGGCCCCCACCATCGCGGGCCTGGCCCGAGAGGGCGCCTACTTCGAGCGGGCCTACGGCCAGAGCGGCTGGACCATGCCCGCGCTGGCCTCCATCCTCACCGGCCGCTATCCCCCCGTGATGTCGCTGCGGGAAGGCTACGCCCTGTCCTGGCTCTCCGACGACCAGAACACCCTGGCGGACATCCTGGGCCTGTACGGCTACCACAGCGCGGTGTTCTGGGGTCTCACCGTCCCCCACGGCTTCCCCGAGCTGGCCAAGGGCTTCGACCTGGTCTCCTCGCTCGAAGAACCGACGCAGACCAAGCAGCCCTTCCGCGAGGCGCCCATCGTGTGGCTGGACCAGGCGCCCGAGGAGCCCTGGTTCGCCCTGGTACACAACATGGACCTGCACCACCCCGATCCGCCGCCGCCCCCCACGGTCGCCGACCGATGGGAGCCCGCGGAGCCCAACTCCCCCGTCGCCTCCCTGGACCCCCGCTATACCGCGCTGAAAGAGAGCCACGACGAGCAGACCGCGCGCCGGGAGACCATCGGCGCCTACGACGGCGCGCTGAGCTTCTACGACGACGAACTGGCCGCTATCCTCGCCGCCGCCAAGGGCGCCTCCCGGGAGCGGGACCTGGTGATCGTGTTGACCTCGAACCACGGCCAGGATCTGTGGGACCACGGCTTCCTGGGGCACGGGTCTCGCCACTACGAGAGCGTGCTCCGGGTGCCCCTGGTCTGGGTGGACCCCAAGGGGCCCCAGGGCGGCATGCCCATCGCAGGCCCCGCCCAGGGAATCGACCTCGCCCCCACCCTGCTGGCGCGGGCCGGGATCACCCCGGACCACACGATGCACGGCCAGAGCCTGCTGCCTTGGCTGGGCATGGCCGAGGGACAGATCGAGCCCAGACCCATCTTCTCCTTCTCCAACCCCAGGGGGCTGTCCGTGATCCGAGGCAGCCACAAGCTGGCGGCCTTCTCGGAGGAGACCGCGGACATCTCGTCGTCGCCTGGGCTCAACACACCTCCACCGCGCCCCTCACCACACCTGTACGACCTCGAAGCCGACCCCGCCGAGACCACAAACCTGGCCGCCAGCCAGCCGGCGATCACTAGCGAGCTGCAGGCCTTGCTGCGCACCTGGACCAGGGCTCAGCGCACCGGCGACGCCGAGCAAGCCACGGCCCCCACAGACGAAGCTTTCCGCCGCACCCTCCAGCAGCGTGGCTACTGGGAACACGTCGCGACCCAGCCCGACCCCAGCGAGCAGCCCAGCGAGCAGCCCAACAAACAGCCCAGCGAGCAGCCCAGCGAGCAGCCCAGCGAGCAGCCCAACAAACAGCCCAGCGAGCAGCCTCCGCGTTAACCCACCGTCATGCTCCTCTGGCTCGCCATCGCGCTGCTGGTCCTAGTGGGTTGCGACCAGCCCGCCCCCAGCGGACCACCCGACATCATCGTCGTGTGCATGGACACCCTCCGGGCCGATCGGCTGGGCGTCTACGGCAACGCCGACGGCCTGACCCCCAACATCGACCGCTTCGCGTCCGAGGGGGTGGTCTTCGAAGACGCCTGGGCCGTAGCCAACGCGACCCTCTTCTCCCACGCGTCCCTGTTCACCTCGCTGTACGCCACGGAGACCGGGCCCATCTACGAGACCCTCCGCCTGAGCGAAGAGCCCCCCACCCTGGCTGGCGTGCTGGGCCTGTACGGCTACCAGAGCGCGGGCTTCACCGGCGGTGGCCACCTGTCCGAGGACTTCGGGCTCGGCCGCGGCTTCGACCTCTTCGAGCGCAGCGACGACTGGGGCAGCCTGTTCCACTCGGTTCCCGACGCTGTGCGCTGGCTGGACGGGCGGGACCCCGAGCGCCCGTCCCTCCTCTTCGTCCACGGCTACGACACCCACCACCGCTACCTCAAGCCAGGCCCCTGGGGCTTCTCGAGGGTGGACGCATCCTACCGCGGCACCGGAGCAGACGTGGTCCGCGACTCCCTGGGCAGCATCCTGGCGGTCGACGGCTACTACTTCGGCCACCACGCGCCGGCCGACCTGCTCAACTACCGGGCCCTGCGCATCCGCGGGCGGGCCGAGCGCCGCCGCATCGCGCGCTTGAGCACCAAGAGGTCAGCGAACGCCCGCAAGCTGGAGGAGCAGGACCTGGCCTTCGTGCGCGGAGTCTACGACGGCTCCGTCAGCTACGCCGACACCTGGTTCGGCGTCTTCCTGGCCGCCCTGGAGCGTCGCGGCTTGCTCGAGACCAGCGTGGTGGTGCTGCTGTCGGACCACGGCGAGGAGCTCGGCGAGGACGGGCTGTTCCACCACCGCTACACCCTGAGCGATCTGAACCTGAAGGTGCCGCTGGTGGTCCGCCTGCCCGGTGGAGCGCACGGTGGCCGACGAGTCCCGGGCCTGGTGGACCTCACCGACGTCATGCCCACCCTGCTCGAGGCGGCAGGCGCCGAGGCCCCGGCGGGCATCCGCGGCCACTCCCTCTGGCCCACCCTGCAAGGTGGCCCGCCCATGCCGCGAGCCGCCGTCTATGCCCAGACAGCCTTCCGCGGGGTGAGCATCCGCACGGACCAGGGGCGGCTGGGCTTCACGGGCATCGGCGCAGACTCCCCCTTCCTCGCGCCCATGCTCGCCGCCACCCGGCTGGAGGGACAGGCCTTCGAGGCGAGCGCCGAGCTGGACGACGACCAGCGCAGGGTCATGCGCCACGACCTCGCCGCCTGGGCCGCCCAGCTCCGCCAGCACGATGCGCCCGACCAGATCACCATCAGCCCCGAGCAGCTCGAGGTGATCCAGCAGAAGGGCTACTGGGGGGCCAAGTGATGCGCCGCTGGCCTCTGCTGCTGCTGCTGCTGCCCCCCACGCTGCTGGGCATGGCCTGGCTGGCACAGCCCACGTTCAGCTTCGTCGGGGCGCTGCGACCGGGGCTCGAGGCTGTGGACGAAGACGCAGACGGCCGCCTGAGCTCGAGCGAGCTGGCCCGGAGCTCCCCCACCCTCACCAGCTTCCACAAGATCGACCAGGACGAAGATGGCGCCCTGAGCGAGCCTGAGCTGCTGCTCCACCTGGTGTCCGAAGACCCCTCCACTTTCGACGGCGAGCACCTCCAGCAGGCGCCCTCCCGCCTCGACCGCCTGGAGATGTCCACCCACCCCAAGCCGGTGCGAGTGCTGCGCGTGCTGTTCGAGTTCATGGTGGCCGAGGTGATCACCGCGGATCGACGCATCCCCCTGCCCAGCGACGAACAGATCCACACCGCCGCCTACACCGGCAGCCTGGACAGCGAGGAGTCCAAGCAGGTCATCGGCAACCTGGTGGCCGCCTACGATGCCTGCCACCTCGAGGTCCCCGGCTTCCTGGCCCATGTGCCACCCGTGATGGCCGAGCCGGGGCTGCGCCAGCGCGAGCACATGGGAGACGAACGCAGACACCAACACCCAGACGGGCAGAGCCCCCCTGAGGCCCGACGGCAGGGTGGTCCGCGGAAGCACGGTCTGCCTCCGGAGCCTGGCCAGCCACCGCCTCTCCCCCCGTTCGAAGAGGGGCGTCCATAGACCCGAACGGGATAGCTTCCACTCCGAGAGTGCCCGAGAGGAGGACGCCGTGGCCATTCTTCGTCTTCGCCGTATCCCCAGCGTCGGTGCCCACCGACCTCCAGGGACCAGCTGGGCGCTCACACGGGGCGCGCTGCATGCCATCGCACCCGATCCCGCGGCCCCCGGCCCCCTGCGGGGGCTGGCACAAGAAGCCGGCTTCCACCTCCAGGCCAGGCATGTCGTCCCGTTGGGATCAGCCAGCGTGGCGCTCGAGCTGCTGCTCACCGCGCTGGAGTCCCCCCCCCGATCCCAAGTGATCCTGCCTGCCATCGCCGATCCCTGGGTGCTCCAGGCGGTGCAGGCCGCGGGCCTGCGCGCGACGCCCGTCGAGGTGGCACCCGACACCCTCCACCTCGACCCCGCCGCCCTGGCTGCGGCGGCCGGGCCCACCACGGTGGCCGTGCTGGTGGCCCACACCGCGGGCGTGGCCTGCGATCTCGACGCCCTCGGCGCCTGCTGCGCCAGGTTGGGCTTGCCCATGATCGAGCTTTTCGGCATGGCCGTCGGAGCCCGCTGGCGCTGCCGTCCAGTGGGCGCCATCGGTCGTGCTGGGGTCGCAGCGCTGGACTGCGGCCAGCTCACCCCCTTCGGTGGCGCCCTGGTGGCCAGCGACGACGGCGCGTTGGTCGCCGCGGTTCGCGCTGCCCTGTCCAACCACTCCCTGCCGGCCGCCCGGCAGGTGGCCGGGAAGGTCGCTCGGGGCCACATGCGCTCGCTGCTGGCCCACCCCTCGGCCTTCGGCCTCCTGCACCGGGCGCTGGCGCATCCCGCGCGGAGCGAAGACACAGGGGCCGGCCCCGTGCTCCTGCACCCCGCGCAGGCCGAGGCCATCCGCAACGCCCTGGCCCAGCTGGAGCCCCACCTGGACGGCTGCCGCGAGCGGGCCGCCCAGCTGCGCTACGCCCTACCCGCCACCGCCTGGCGCCAGGCGGTGCCCGACGGCGCGCTGCCCGCCTGGTCCCAGCTGCTGGTGCGCAGCCACGACCCCACCGGCTGCGCCGAGGCGGCCCTCGCCGCGGGCGTGCAGCTGCGCACCGGCGTGCTCACCGACCTCAGCCAGGGCGCCTGTCCCGTGGCCGCCCAGGCCGCCGCCGAGTGCATCGCCCTGCCCTGCCATCGCGGCCTGCGGGACAAGGACGTCGAGTCGATCTCCACGGCAGTCGCGGGATGGTTGGCCTGAGGGCTGTGGCCTCGGGGACTGCTGATAGACTGCCGGCGCCCCACCCGGGAGTCCACATGCGCAGCCTCGCCGCCCTCCTGTTGCTGTTCCCTTCCAGCGCCCTGTCCGCCTGGCAGCTGGGCGTGGCGCCTGCCACCCAGAAGGTGCAGCCCACCACCGCGATCCCCGCCTCGACCCAGATCGCGCTGGGCGCCGGGCTCAACGAGCACGAGGCGTTCCAGGTGCTCGTGCAGGACGCGGGGGGGCTCTCCGGCGTCGACATGCGCGCCACCGAGCTCAGCGGCCCCGCTGGCGCCGTCATCCCGGCCAGCGCCGTCGAGCTCTTTCTCGAGCACTACCTCGACATCCAGCACCCCTCGCCCACCTTCATGGGCGAGATCGAGGACCACCCCCGCGACGCGGGCCGCTACCCGGACCCCCTGATCCCGTTCCGCGACCCCTGGGCCGAAGGCGAGGTCGCCGTGGCCGCGCCCTTCGACCTGCCCGCTGGCGAGACCTGGGCGGCCTGGGTCGACGTACACGTGCCCCTCGACGCCACCCCTGGGGCCTACCGTGGCACGCTGACGGTCTCGGCCGAGGGGCAAGACAGCGTGGAGATCCGCATAGATCTGACCGTCTGGCCCTACACCCTGCCCCAGGACAAGACCGTCGCCACGGCCTTCGGGTTCTCCTCCAACCTGCCCCGCCGCTTCCACGGCGGGCCCGAGGGCGAGGATGATCCAGTCTACGAGGAGATCCTGCGTCGCTACTACCAGCTGATGCACGACTACCGCATCGACCCCACCTCGGTGCCCGGCTCGGTGAGCTTCGAGGTGGACGACCAGGGTGAGGTGATCGAACCGGACTGGACCGAGTACGAAGCCGCGGTGGGGCCCTTCCTGGACGGCAGCCTCTTCGACGACGGCGCGCCCATCACCCGCTTCAATGTGGCCCACTTCCGACCTGGCCGCGGCCAGGGCAGCATGAGCACCGAGCAGTGGGGGGACGCCGCGCGCATGTTCTCGGAGCACCTCGAAGGGCTGGGCTGGTGGGACAAGGCCTACGTCTACAGCACCGACGAGCCTTACTACAACGGTGGCGACGAGACCTACGAGCAGATCCACAGCGACGTGGGCGCGCTGAATGATCACGCACCCCTGTGGGATGGCCACGTCTTGGTCACCAGCCCCTACAACGCCATCGTCGACGGCGACATCGACATCTGGTGCCCGGTCACCCCGATGTACGACGAGTGGTTCTTCGGCCCCCTGTACGAGACCCGTGAGTTCTACCAGGAGCGCATCGCCATGGGCGAGGAGCTGTGGTTCTACGTCTGCAACGCGAACTTCCCGCCCTACGCCGGCTACGACATCGACACCACCATCGGCTACGAGCCCCGCATGGTGAAGTGGGGCGCTTGGTATGAGGGGGCCACGGGCTTCCTGTTCTGGCGGGTCAGCTACTGGATCCAGGACGATCCCTGGAACATCTGGGCCAACTACGAGGAGTTCGGCGACATGTTCAGCCGCAACGGCGACGGCGTGCTGCTCTACCCAGGTGACCACGACGGCAGCTCCGCTCCCCTGGGTTCCCCGCAGGGTGTGAGCGTCGACGGGCCCATCGCCAGCTACCGCCTGGCCCAGATCCGCGACGGCCTCGAGGACTGGGAGCTGTTCACGCTGGCCGAAGATCTCGGCGCCGGTGACTACGCCCGAGCCCAGGTCGAGCGGGCATACCGGCAGTTCGGTACCGCGCCGCGGGAGAACTGCGACGACCCGCTGGCCTACTGCGACGAGGTTCCTCCCTGGACCCTGGATCAGCAGGTCATGCTGGACGCGCGCTGGAAGGTGGCGAGCAAGGTGGCCTTCCTGATGGACCCCGACGCGTGGCCTGACCCCGAGGCGCCCGTCGACACCGGCGACAGCGCCATGGGCGAGCCCAAGGGCTGCGGCTGCAGCAGCGCAGGCAGTTCGGGTTGGCTGGGGCTCCTGCCCCTGCCAGGACTGCTTGTCACCCGACGCCGGCGGGCGCGGTAAGACATTCCACAGATCGCAGATAGGACCTTTCGGGTTCCTTTCACAGTTCTTGTCGCGGCCCCTCCTGGGGATTCTATTGGCCTCGCCCCGAGGGGACGCTGTCCCCAGCAACCATGCAACGGAGATACCCATGTACGCTCTCCTCCTGATGGCCGCCGTCGCCGGCGCCGAAGAGTCCGAGTTCGTCGATCCCGCCGCCGCCGGCCAGAAGTTCGACGAGCCGGAGACCCACCTCAGCGCCGAGCTGGGCGGCGCCTACGCCACCGGCAACGTCGAGTACTACACCGCCAACGGCCTGGTGGACTTCTCCCACCGCTTCTCCCGCAACCAGTTCACCCTGGGCGGCGGCGTCAACTTGGGCAAGGGCGTCTCCGACACCGACGGTGACGGCATCCTCTCCGACGCCGAGCGCGACGCCGAGAAGGTGGAGATCGCCCGCAAGTACTGGGGCGACGCCCGCTACGACCGCTTCCTGGGCGACAAGAGCTCCCTGTACGTCCTGGGCGGCGTGCTCAGCGACATCTACGCCGGCTACGACCTCCGCAGTCACGAGCAGATCGGCTACTCGCGCATCCTGGTGGACAACGACAGCACCGACCTCAAGGTGGAGCTCGGCGCCGACGTGGCCCAGGAGAACTACGTCGTCGGCATCGACCCCAACACGGCGATGGTCTACTCGGCACGCGGCATGGCCAGCCTGTCCCACAAGTTCAACGACTCGGTGTCCTTCAGCGACACCGTCGAGGCCTACGAGAACATCCTCGACACCGCCGACCTTCGCGTGCTCAACGAGGCCGCCCTGTCCGCCAAGCTGTCCGACGTCTTCAGCGTCAAGCTCAGCAACCAGCTCACCTTCGATAACGTGCCCGTCCAGGGCTACCGCAAGCTGGACCAGGTCACCCTGATCTCGCTGGTCGCCACACTCCTCTAAGCGCCTTCCCCTCCAAGCTTCGCACAAGGAATCACCATGGAATCCCTGCAATCCGTCATCGACTGGGGCCTGCCCTTCGCTCAGGACCTCATGCTCGCTCTGGTCATCTTCATCATCGGTTGGATCGTCTCCAAGTGGACCAACAAGCTGGTGCAGAAGGCCATGGCCAAGGGCAACACCGACGTGGCCCTGGGCCGCTTCCTGGGCAGCATCGCCCAGTACACCGTGCTTGTGGCCGCGGTCATCGCCGCCCTGGGCACCGTAGGCATCCAGACCACCTCGGTCGTCGCTGTCTTCGCCTCCGCCGGCCTGGCCGTGGGCCTCGCCCTGCAGGGCAGCCTGTCCAACTTCGCCAGCGGCGTGATGATCCTCTTCTTCAAGCCCTTCATCCTCGAAGACGTCATCACCGCGGGCGGTCACACCGGCAAGGCCGTGGACATCGGGCTGTTCGCCACCACGCTGAACACCCCCGACAACATGAAGATCATCATCCCCAACAGCGCCATCACCGGCGGCAGCATCGTCAACATCACCACCCTGGGCACCCGCCGCGGCGCCATCGATGTGGGCGTGGCCTACGGCGCCGACCTCGAAGCGGTCCAGGCCGTGCTCGAGAAGGCCGCCAACAAGCCCAGCATGGTCCTGTCCGACCCCGCCCCCGCCGTGGCCTTCGTGGGCCTGGGCGCCTCCAGCCTGGACTTCAAGGTCCTGACCTGGTGCAACAGCCCCGACTACCTGGCCATGCTCCACGCCGTGCGCTGCGAGGTCTACGACGAGCTCAACGCCGCCGGCATCGAGATCCCCTTCAGCCAGATCGTGGTGCACCAGGCCGCCGCCGAGTAGCGCTCCGCCTGGAAAGAGCAGAGCCGCGCGGTCTACGCCGCGCGGCTCTCTTCGTTTAGCGCACCCAGATCCAGACCTCGCCGATGCCGAAGGACTCATCGGTGGCGCCCTGGTCCAGGGTGGAGCCCACGATCAGAGTCATGCTGTCAGCGCTGTGGGCGAAGATCTCGTCCACGTTGCTCAGGCTGTCGTAGGAGCCGTAGTAGCCGCGATCCCAGCCGCAGACCTCGCTGTAGGCGGTGCTGTGGTTGTTCTGGTTCCAGCTGGCGATGGTGCTGGCGTCGACCTCGACGTAGGCCTCCTCGCCGTCCCAGGAGTCCAGGGCGGCGTAGTCCAGGTCCAACCAGGCCTCGCTGTGGCCGACGCCGTAGCACTCCAGGTCGATGTCGATCTCGCCACCGGCGATGATGCCGTAGCCGCCCAGCAGGGTGCCGAAAGACCCACAGCTGTAGGTGGTGGCCAGGCTCCACCCCGGATCTACCGAGCTCTCGAAGTCATCGGCGAAGATCAGGGTCCAGCCACCGCCGTCGGTGGTCATGTCGCACTCGACCTCGGTGGCCACGCCGTCGAAGAAGACCCAGTAGGTGCCGTCGCTGGCGCTGGGATCGTCAGCCAAGGCCTCGAGGCAGCTGTCGGCGGCGCACAGCTCGCCCGAGCCCAGGGTGCCCGTGTCGGCGATGCCGTCGCAGTCGTCGTCCACGCCGTTGCAGACCTCGGCGGCGCCGGGGTTGACCGTGCTGGCGCTGTCGTCGCAGTCGCTGTCGTCATCAACATAGCCGGTGGGGGCGCCGCAGCCGGTGGTGGTGCTGCTGGCGTCACCGTAGCCGTCGCCGTCCGCGTCCAGGTACCAGGTGCCGGGATCGGTGGCGCCCTCGTCCACCAGGCCATCGCAGTCCTGGTCCACGCCGTCGCAGATCTCGACGGCACCCGGGTAGATGTCGCCGTCCAGATCGTCGCAGTCGGTGCCCGCAGCCACGTAGCCGCTGGGCTGAGCGCAGGCGGTGGTGGTGTAGGCGGGCGTGCCGTAGCCGTCGCCATCGGCGTCCACGTACCAGGTATCGGCGTCAGCCGCGTCCTCGTCCAAGGTGCCGTCGCAGTCGTTGTCCACACCGTCGCAGTCGTCGCTGGCGGCGGGGTTGATGGCCCCATCGCTGTCGTCGCAGTCCGTGGTGTTGGCCACGTAGCCGCTGGGCTGGCTGCAGGCCTCGGTGGTGCTGGCGCTGTCCCCGTAGCCGTCGGCGTCGGTGTCGGCGTACCAGGTGTCCATGTCGGTGGCCTCTTCGTCCACCGAACCATCGCAGTCCTCGTCCACCCCGTCGCAGGTCTCGGAGGCGTAGGGGTGCACGTCGTCGTCGTGGGTGTCGCAGTCGGTGCTGTCGGACACGTAGCCGCTGGGCTGCAGGCAGGCGGTGGTGCTGGAGGCCGGGTCGCCGTAGCCGTCGGCGTCGGTGTCGGCATACCAGGTGCTGGCATCGGCCGCGTCGCCCTCGTCCACGACGCCGTCGCAGTCGTTGTCCACCACGTCGCACAGCTCTGTGGCGTCGGGGCTCACCGCGGCGTCGCCGTCGTCGCAGTCGCTGTCGTCGGCCACGGTGCCGCTGGGCTGGCTGCAGGCCGTGGTGGCGTCGCCCGCGTCTCCGAAGCCGTCGCCGTCCGTGTCGGCGTACCAGGTGGAGGTGCCGGTGATGTCGGGATCGGCCTCGTCCAGCAGCCCGTCGCAGTCGTCATCTACGCCATTGCACAGCTCACCGACCCCGGGGTTGATGGCCCCGTCGCCGTCGTCGCAGTCCGTGGCGTCCGAGACGTAGCCAGTGGGCTGGGTGCAGGCAGGCTGGTCGACGCTGGCGTCGCCATAGCCGTCACCGTCGCTGTCTGCGTACCAGGTGCTGGCGTCGCTGGCGTCGGCCTCGTCCACGGTGCCATCGCAGTCGTTGTCTACGCCGTCGCAGACCTCCGAGCCGCCAGGGTAGGCAGAGGCGTCGCCATCGTCGCAGTCGGTGGCGTCGGCCACGTAGCCGCTGGGCTGGCTGCAGGCCCGGGTGGTCAGGCGCAGCCCGCCGTAGCCGTCACCGTCGTAGTCCACGTACCAGACCGAGGTGCCGCCGACGCTCGTGTCGTCGTCGTCCACCAGGCCGTCGCAGTCGTTGTCGATCCCGTCGCAGAGCTCGGACGCCGCCGGGTTGACCGCCGCGTCGCCGTCGTCGCAGTCGGTGTCGCCGGCCACGTAGCCCGTGGGTTGCGTGCAGGACTCGACGCTGCTGCTGGCGTCGCCGTAGCTGTCGCCATCGACGTCGGCGTACCAGGTGAGCGCATCGCTGGCCCCCTCGTCCACCGCGCCGTCGCAGTCCTCGTCCACCCCGTCGCAGGTCTCGGGGGCGCCCGGGTAGATGTCGTCGTCGTCATCGTCGCAGTCGGTGGCGTCGGCCACATAGTCGCTGGGCTGGCTGCAGGCGGTGGTGCTGGCGCCCGCGTCACCGTAGCCGTCGTCGTCGTTGTCGGCGTACCAGGTGGCCGCGTCGCTGGCGTCGTCTTCGTCAACGGTGCCGTCGCAGTCGTCATCCACGCCGTCACAGCTCTCCACGGCGGCCGGGTTGATCGCCGCGTCGCCGTCGTCGCAGTCGGTGGCGTCGGCCACCGTGCCCGTGGGCTGGCTGCAGGCGATGGTGGCGCTGCCCACGTCGCCGTAGCCGTCACCGTCGCTGTCGGCGTACCAGGTGGAGGTGCCGGTGACGTCCGGGTCCGCCTCGTCCAACAGCCCGTCGCAGTCGTCGTCCACACCGTTGCAGACCTCGCCGGCGCCGGGGTTGACGGCCGCGGCCCCGTCGTCGCAGTCGGTGGCGTCGGCCACCGTGCCCGTGGGCTGGCTGCAGGCCACTGTGGCGCTGCCCGCGTCGCCGTAGCCGTCGCCGTCGCCGTCGGTGTACCAGGTGTCGGCATCGATCGAGTCCTCGTCCACCCCGCCGTCGCAGTCGTTGTCCACGCCGTCGCAGGACTCGTCAGCGCCGGGGTAGATGTCGTCGTCGCCGTCGTCGCAGTCTGTGGCGTCCGCCACGTAGCCCGAGGGCTGGTCGCAGCTGGCGGTGCTGGTGCTCGCGGAGCCGTAGCCGTCGCTGTCGCCGTCGCGGTACCAGGTGCTGGCATCGGCCGCGTCATCTTCGTCCACGGTGCCGTCGCAGTCGCCGTCCACACCGTCGCACAGCTCGGTGGCGCCGGGGTTGACGGCCGCGTCGCCGTCGTCGCAGTCGCTGTCGTCCGCCACGGTGCCCGTGGGCTGGCTGCAGGCGATGGTGGCGCTGCCCGCGTCGCCATACCCATCGCCGTCCAGGTCGGCATACCAAGTCGAGGTGCCGGTGATGTCCGGATCGTCCTCGTCCAGCAGCCCGTCGCAGTCGTCGTCGATGCCGTTGCACAGCTCTCCGGCGGCGGGGTTGACGGCGCCGTCGCCGTCGTCGCAGTCGCTGTCGTCCGCCACGGTGCCCGTGGGCTGGGTACAGGCCGCGGTGGCGCTGCCCGCGTCGCCGTAGCCGTCGCCGTCCGCGTCGGCGTACCAGGTGTCGGCGTCCACCGCCTCTTCGTCCACGTCGCCATCGCAGTCGTTGTCCGCGCCGTCGCACAGCTCGTCGGCGCTGGGGTAGATGTCGTCGTCGCCGTCGTCGCAGTCGGTGGCGTCGGCCACGTATCCGGTGGGCTGGTCGCAGCTGATGGTGCTGGACGCCGCAGCGCCGTAGCCGTCACCGTCCCTGTCCCGGTACCAGGTGCTGGCGTCAGCTGCGTCGGCCTCGTCCACGGCGCCATCGCAGTCATCGTCCACGCCGTCGCACAGCTCGGTGGCGTCGGGGTTGACCGCCGCGTCGCCGTCGTCACAGTCGGTGTCGTCGGCCACGTAGCCGCTGCTGGCGGCGCAGGCCTCGACGGCGCTGCCGGCGTCTCCGAAGCCGTCGCCGTCGCTGTCGGCGTAGTAGGTGTCGGTCACGCCCTCGTCCGTGTCGCCATCGCAGTCGTTGTCCACGCCGTCGCACAGCTCGGGATCGACGGGACTGACGCTGGCATCGCTGTCGTCGCAGTCGCTGGCGTAGGTCGCCGAGACGTAGCCAGTGGGCTGATCGCAGGCGGTGGTGGTGCTGTCGGGATCACCGAAGCCGTCGCTGTCCACGTCGGCGTACCAGGTGACGGCATCGCTGGCGTCATCCTCGTCGATGAGCCCGTCGCAGTCGTTGTCGTCGTTGTCGCACAGCTCATCGGCCGAGGGATTGACCGCCGGTTCGCCGTCGTCGCAGTCCTCGCAGGCCGCGAAGCCGTCGCCGTCCGCGTCGGCGTAGCCGGTGGAGCCATCGCAGTTGTAGTCGGTGGGGTCCGTGCAGTCGGTCTCGGCGGCGCCGGGGTTGATGGCCGCGTCACTGTCATCGCAGTCGCCGCCGTACTCGGCGTAGCCGCTGGGCAGCTCGCAGGAGCTGGCGACGGCGGCGCCATCGTCACCGTAGCCGTCGCCGTCCGCGTCCAGGTACCAGGTCAGGGCGCCCACCAGGCCGTCGTCGTCGTCGTCGATCAGGCCGTCGCAGTCGTTGTCCAGGGTGTCGCAGATCTCGGTGGCGTCCGGGTTGATGCTCGAGTTGGCGTCGTCGCAGTCGCCGTCGTCCGCGACCCAGCCCGTGCCGGGCTCGCACTCGAAGACCGAGCTGTCCGCGTCGCCGAAGCCATCGCCGTCCGCATCGGCGAACCAGGTGGAGGCGAGGTCTTCGTCCACCTCGCCGTCGCAGTCGTCGTCGGCGCCGTTGCACTCTTCGGCGGCTGCGGGGTTGATGCTCGAGTCGCTGTCGTCGCAGTCGGTGGCGTCCACCACCCAGCCCTCGCCCGGGTCGCAGGACTCGAGGGTGCGCTCGGCGTTTCCGAAGCCGTCGCCGTCCGCGTCGGCGTACCAGATCTCGTTCAGATCCTCGTCCACCTCGCCGTCGCAGTCATTGTCGGCCTCGTCGCAGCGCTCGGGGGCGCCCGGGTAGATGTCGGCGCGGCTGTCGTCGCAGTCTCCGTCGATGTCGGTGAACCCGCTGGGCTGCTCGCAGGCGAGCGCGGCAGTGTCGGGATCGCCGTAGCCGTCGGCGTCGGCGTCGGCGTACCAGGTGGAGGCGTCCACGGCGTCCTCGTCCACCAGATCGTCGCAGTCGTTGTCGATGCCGTCGCAGGTCTCGTCAGCCCCCGGGTGGACGCCGGCGTCGGCGTCGTCGCAGTCCTCATCGCTGTCATACCCGTCACCATCGGCGTCCACGGCGTTGGGGCCGGTGTCGTCCGGGATGTCGATGGTGTCCGTGTCCGGCTTCTCGGGGTCGGTGCGGCAAGCGGACAGGGCCAAGAACAGGGCGACGACGGCGAACGGGCGCATGGATCTCTCCTGGGGCGTGACCCTGGAATGGTAGCACCAAAAAAAAGGTTTTCCCTTCTCGAGACTCGGCGGTTCTGTCAGGGTGGCAACAAACTGCCAGCATCATGGAAGGAGACACACCATGAACCGCACGACCATCGCCACCCTCCTCGCCTCCACCACCCTGGCCGCCGGCTGCTTCGAGCTGCCCCAGACCCAGGACGTCATGGGCAACTTCAGCGTCGAGTACGCCAACAACATGCGGGTGTACATCAACGACGAGCTGGTCGCCGAGGTCGCGGACGGCGAAGACGCCGACATCGACTTCGACGGTGAGATCATCCAGGTCTCCACCCTGTGCTCCGACGAGGGCGTCGAGTGCCCCGACGAGACCTTCTGGAACAGTGTGGCCGTGGACCAGCCCTGGGGCCCCGACTACCAGCTGCTCAACTTCGTGAACCTCGACGTCGAAGATGAGAACGCCGGCGTGCGCATCGGCGGTGTGCTCGAGGCCGACGGCACCTACGGCATGCTCAGCGGCCTGGCCCTGGGCGCCAACGAGGCCTGCGCCGCCATCGGCATCGGCACCGTCACCGGCGCCTTCAACGCCGACGCCACCGCCATGGAGTCCGGCGTGATCGCCTACGGCTGGGCCGGCGGCTGCGTCATCGACGGCGTGGAGATCGGCCTGAGCATCCGCCTCGAGACCGACTTCACCGCCACCCGCACCGGCGACTACGACGTCAGCTCGGTCACCCCGGAAGAGCCCATCGACGACGAGGGCGAGGTCATCGACCCCGAGGAGCCCGAGGAGGAGTTCGCCACCGAGGAAGGCGAAGAAGCCGCGCTCTAAGGGCCCGGCCTCCCGCCGCGGGCGCGCTCACTTCGGTGGGCGCGCCTGACGTGTTCGAGGGCACCGCGGCAGGCCCGGCGAGAGCGCCGCGGGGCGCGGGAGACGGTGGTACGACAGGGCGTGGTATCGTGCCTTCGACCACGCGGACCGCGCCGACCCAGCAGCACCCATGCCACCACCCAGCGAACCCACCGCCCGCTCGACGCCCGCGCTGCTGGCTGCCTTCGTGGTCCCGCTCGCGGTGGTCTGCGCCCTGTGCTGGCCGCTGCCGCTGCACCTGGGCAGCAGCTGGAACCCCTCGCTGTTCGGCGCCAGCCACGTCTGGCTGGGGGACCACCTCTGGCGCGCCATCACCGACGGGGAGAGCCTGCACCACACCCTCCGCGCCGGCTACCCCTGGGAGCGCAGCGGGCGCTTCATCGGTTGGTTGCCGCTGGTGGCCACCCTGCCCCTGCGACCGCTGCTGGGGCCCATCGCCAGCTTCCATGTGGGCCTGCTGCTGGCCCTGCCCCTGTCCTCCCTCGCAGCCTGGCCGCTGCTGCGCCGCTGGAGCGGCGCGGGCCCCTGGCCGACCGCGGCGGGCTGCGTGGCCTTCGCCCTGTGCCCCTTCGCGCTGGGCACCCTGAGCAGCGGAGAGCTTCCCAAGCTCTGCATCGGCCTGATCCCGCTGTTCCTCTACGCCCTGGATCGAGCCAGGAGCCAGGATCGGAGCTGGCGCTGGATCGCCGCCAGCGCGGGCCTGGCGATGGTCACAGGGTTCACCTCGCCCTACTTCGGCCTGACCATCCCGCTGCTCACCGCGGGCCTGCTGGGCTGGGACGCGTGGACCGAGCGCCGCCTACCGCGTCCCGCCCTGTGCGGTGCCGCGGTGGCGGCCGGCCTGATCCCCGTGGCGCTGTACTTCGCCGGCATCCGCAGCCACGTCACCGCGTCCCTGTACATGCCAGCCCAGAGCTTCGGCCGGCAGAGCCCCCTGCCCAGCCCTCACCCGGTGGCCTCGCTCCAGGATCTGCTGCTGGGGCTCCCCGCCGAGCACGGCAGCCCCTGGGACATGCGGCATGTGGCCTACATCGGCAGCCTGCTGCTGCTGGCCCTGGCCGTGTTGGCCTGGCGCCAGCGGGATCGGCGGCCAGGTCGCAGGGCGGCATGGGCGCTGCTGATCACCGGCGGGCTGCTGGCCCTGGGTCCCTGGCTCTACCCCATCGAGCAGCTGACCCCCGTCCCCCTACCCGCCCTGCTCCTGACCGCGCTTCGCTACCCCCTGGCCACCGGCGGCATGTTCTACCGCCTGGCGGTGCTGGGCTCCCTGGGCTTGGCCCTCTGGCTCGCGGTGGAGTGTGCCCGGCGCCCTCGGCTGGCCTGGCTGCTGCTGCTGGTTCAGCTGGGCGACGGCCTGCGCACCAGCGCGCCCTGGCCCCTGGAGGTGGTCGCGGTGCCCGGCGCGGACTTCCTGGAGGACCTGCAGGGCGATGACGGCGCCGTGCTGGACCTTCCCTACGGCGGTGGCCTGGTGCCCTCTCAGCACGCGCTGCTGCTAGCGGCGCTCCACGGTCGCCCCACCACCGCCCTGCCCCGCATGTTCCTGCCCTCGGAGCAAGCCACGCTGCGGCGCATCTGGAGCCAGGCCCTGGCCGA
This sequence comes from uncultured Pseudomonadota bacterium, assembly GCA_937912125.1. Classification (GTDB taxonomy): domain Bacteria; phylum Myxococcota_A; class UBA796; order UBA796; family JAFGLY01; genus CALDOK01. The sequence continues at coordinate 11,159 of CALDOK010000378.1, read as the reverse complement.
CGAGGACGCTCCGGCGGCCCTGCGCGCGCGAGGGATCCGCTACGTGCTCTGCCAGAACGGCGATCAGCGCCTCGAAGCCGAGACCAGCGCCAGCCTCGGGGAGCCCACCATCCAGCGTCCACCGCTGGTGATCTGGGACCTGGGCCCAACCTCGCTGGTCCCCCGCAGCGTGAGCCAGCTCGAGCGCAAGGTGCCCGCACCGGGAAAGGGCAAAGCCCGCGAGGGTCCACCCCGTGGTAAGCCTGGTGCCGAGCCCCCGCGCGAGCGCGAGGACTGATCCCCGAGGCCCCGACCCAAGCCCATGCCGGACCCGCACTCTCCCAGATCCAGGCCCTGGCTGCCCACCGCTCTGGTGTTCCTGCTGGCGCCGCCCTTGGTGCTCTGGCCCATGCCCCTGGTGGGGCTGAGAGCCCTGCTCACCATGCCCCAGGGCGAGGGCGCGGGGCACCTGTGGGCTCTGTACGCGGCGCTCCGCGAGGGCAGTCCGCTGTTCTTCCACACGGATCTGATCTGCTTCCCCGGCGGTGTGGACACCCTGCTCATCGACCCCGCCAACCTGCCCTTCTTCGCCCTGGGCAGCCTGCTGGGTCCCGCGGCCGCGTACAACGCCATCCTCCTGGGTGGGCTGTTGCTCATGGGCCTGGCTGGCGCGCTGTTGGCACGCTGCGTCGGGGGCGAGGCCTGGCTGGGGGCCCTGGCGGCCATGGCCTGTCCCTCCTTCCTGGCGGGCGCCATCCGTGGCGCGACCGAGCAGCTGGCGGTGGCCTGGGTGGGCATCGCCATCGCCCTGCTGCTGCTGGCGCTGCGCCGCGGGGGGGGCTGGCGCATTGCCCTGGCGGCCCTGGCCATGGGCGCCTGTGCCTGGGGCGGCCCCTACAACGGCGTCTGGGTAGCCGCCGCCGGCCTCGCGGTGGGCGTAGGAGCCATGATCCGGACCCCGCGGCTGGCTCTGGGCCGCGCGCTGCCCGTGGGTCTGGGCGCCGCCTTGGTGGCCGCGCCGGTGGCCTGGGGGGTGCTGGCCCACTTCGCGGTGATGAACGATCCGCGCTTCGCCAACCCCGGCCCCCAGCAGATCCTCGGGCGCTTCCGCTACGCCCGTGGGGGCAACATCGGCTTCGCCGATCTGCTGGACCCCTGGGTCCCGTCCCCCTTCACCGGGCCCTACTCGGAGCTGTCCCAGACCACCTACCTGGGCATCGTGCTGATCCTGGCCGCCGTGGCCGCCCTGGTGGTCCGGCGCCAGCTCTGGCCCTGGGTCCTGGGCGCGCTCGCGGCCAGCGCCGTGGCCCTGGGCCCCTGGATCTACCTGGACGGCCAGCTGCTGAGCATCGGCGACCACGCCCTGGCTGGGCCGGCCCTGGCCCTGTCCAAGCTGCCGTTCCTGGGCAGCATGACCCACTGGTACCGGGCCGCCCCCGTGGCGGGCCTGCTGCTGGCCGCGGTGGTCTCCACCTGGGGAGCGCGGCGCTGGAGCCCTCTGCTGGCGGTGGCCATCCTGGCCGACGCCCTGCTGCTGGCACCCTTCGCCTGGCCCCACAACGCCTTCGCGCCCCCCGCGCTGGGCGCCGCGGCCGCCATGCAGGGCCCGGGCGCGGTGCTCGAGCTCCCCTCTACCACCCAGAGCGACCCGCCCAAGGGGGCCTGGAGAAATGTGGGTGGGCTGCACCAGCTGGCCCACGGGCGCCCCGTCTCGAGCACCGTGATGCGGCTGTCCTCCGACACCCCCTCCCCCGTGAACGAGCCCAGCCTGCACGCCCTGCAGCGGAGCGGCGCGTTGCGCGCGGCAGAGCGCCAGGACCTGCTGGACGCGGGCTTCCGTTGGCTGGTGGTCTACCCGGACTACCGGCCTCGCCAGGCTCCGTCCCTGGAGATCGAGCCCCTCGAGCACTGCCTGGGCGAGCCCGTGTTCCTGGCCGAGGACGCGTGGGTCTTCGACCTGGACCTGACCGCCGGCCAGGACTGCCAGCCCACGAGTAGGACCCGGTGAGCCCACCGCAGCGGGTGACGCCCAGCGGGACAGAGCCACCCGCAGGCCGGGCCGTGCAGCGCGCGGCGATCATGCTCGGGCTCACCCTGCTGCTGGGCCTGGTGGCCGCCCTGGGGCTGTGGCAAGCGGAACCCAGCCGCTCCGCTCTGGTGGAGCTCTGGTCCCGGTCGAGCCCAAGCGGAGTGCTGCTGGGGGTCCTCGTCATCACCCTGGCCACCCCCATCGCCGCCATCCGCTGGCGCTGCCTGCTGCCACCCGGGGCGGCCATGCAGGGCAGCACCTGGACCCTCACTTTGATCCAGTGCGTGGCCGTGCTGTTCAACTACGCCCTGCCGGGGCCCGTGGGGGAGCTGGTGGCCGCGGGGCTGGTCAGCCGGCGCTACCCAGTCTCCGCCGCCGAGGCGCTGATGGCCCGGGTGGTGGTGCGGCTGCTGGGCCTGGGCGTGGCCGCGCTGCTGGCCGCCGGGATCTTCCTGCTCGTCCCCCTGCCCATCCCCGAGAACGCGCGACAGGTTGCCCTGGCCGGGGTCCTGGCCCTGCTGCTGGGGGCCGCGTCCATCGGCCTGGCCGTGGCGCTTCCCCGCCCGCTCCAGGCGCTGGTGGGCAGGCTGGCCGCCCCCCTCGAGCGACGCCCCGGCTGGCTCGGCCGCCTCAGTCGCCACGCGCGAGGGGTCGCCGATGAGCTGCTCGACGCCCTGGCGGCCATCGGCGGCCGCGGCCCGCGCCCCCTGCTCGTCGCCACCCTGTGGACCTTCGTGGGTCACACGGTCTCCCCCACGGGCGTGTTCATCGCGGCCTGGGCCATGGGCATGAAGGCCGCCTGGGCCGGCGTGGTCTTCACCAACGCCTTCGTCATCGTCGGCGGCCTGGCCCTGTTCCTCTTCCCCGGCAGCCAGCTGGGCTGGGACGCCATGTACCTCACCGTCTTCGCCGGCTCGACGGGGGTAGGCCTGGCCGACGCCGCCGCCATCACGGTGCTCACCCGCGCCCAGCAGTCCCTGCTGGTGCTGCTGGGCATCGCGGCGTCGCTGTGGGTGAGCCGGTGGTGGGTGCGGAGGGGGGAGCGCGCGGGCTGATCCCCAGCGGGCAGCCCTACTCGAGCTCCTCGAGCATCACCACGAGCTCGGGATGGGGAATCAGGTTCCCCTGGGTCCCGTGGCCCTCGACCCGGGCGCTGACCACCAGATCCAGGCTCACGTCGCCTTCGATGGCCTCGAGGTCCAGCCACAGCTCCACCCAGCAGAGCTCGTCTTCCCAGGAAGAGGGCGGAACACCGCCGGCGTTCGCCTGGTCGCAGGTGCCCAGGATGTCGCTGCGGCTCAGCAGGGAGGAGCCCTCGAAGCTCAGATCACCACCCTGCCAGCTCTCCGCGAAGACGCTCTCGGGGGCCGCGCCCTGCCAACCCAGGGTGGCCATCAGCAGGGGCTGGCCTGCCACGGCCGCGGTCTCGGCCTCGATGCTCAGGCGAGTGACGCCCTCGAGGGTGTCCTCGCTGCCCCCCACCCAGATGGCGAAGCTGCGCGGACTCCCGTCCACGACCACCATCAGGCCGCTGCTGTCCTCGGCCTCTCGCTCCCAGTCCAGGCTGGAGGAGGCGATGTTGGCGATCAGGGCGAGCCCGAGGGCGAAGAGGGAGGCGCGGGTGCGGGAAGGCATCAGGGAGGCTCCTGGCGGAGGTCGCCCCGAACACCAGCAAGGGCCGTGCCGACCACCCAACCACCGTTCAACGCCGGCTATCGACCTGTCCACCCACAGCCCGCCCCGGAGACCGCGATCCCCATGTCAGCGCCGGCGGCGGCGCCAGCCCAGGGTCAGGCCCGCCGCCAACCAGCCCAGGCCCCCCAACCCTCGGCTGGAGCCGGCGCAGCCGCAGGCCTGGTCTGGAGCGATGGGCTCCTCGGGTGTTGCGGCCGGCTGATCGGGGGGCTGGGGCCCAGGCCCGGCACCGGGCTGTGGCGGACCTGGTGGACCTGGCTGTCCGGGCTGCGCCACGCCCGCAGCAGAGCCCTGGGGTGCGGACTCGTCGTTCCACGGCGCCCGCTCGAGGGACATCAGATCGCCGGTGACACGGCGGGCATCGAGCACATCGCTCCACGATGACAGCGCCGGAGCGTCCCCCTGGACCAGGAAGGTGCCGCTGAGCTCTGCAGCCCAGATCCGACCGTCGGGCAGCCAGCCCAGGGCCGCGACAGCGCCCGACACGGGGTCTGGCAGCGGCTCGCAGCTCTCGGCACAGCGGATGATGGAGCCGTCGTCCAGCGCGACGAGCAGCTCGTCGCCGCGGGCCGCGATGGTGCTGACGGAGCGACTGGGGATGGCGAAGCGCTTCTTGCCACCACGCCAGACTGCGCCGCCCCCGGCCAGCCAGCCTTGGGCGGCATGGGCGTGGCGACCGTCGAGCCGCGGGCTGCCGTCGAGGGCCAGCTGCGGCCAGGGCTCGTCGCAGCCCGCGGCCCGCAGGAAGCCCCCCGCCGTGGCCAGGACCAAGTGCTCGCCCTCGCCGTCCAGGCGGAATCCCCGCTGCCTGCAGGCGCGCCAGGCCTGGCCGTCGAGCTGGTACAGCGAGCCCACGCGGTCCACCGCCCAGAGCGCCCCGGCGGCGTCGAAGCCCACGGAGGCCAGGTTCTGGCCGGCCTGGAGCAGCGGGTTGGCGGGCAGACGCTGCCACTGGCCCTGAGCGTCCAGGATCGTGATGCCCTCGAAGTCCACCACGGCCACCCGATCGCCCTGAGCCACCACAGCCACCGAGTCGGTGACCGGCCCCGCGCCCGCGGCCGGGCTCTGCCAGCTCTGAGCGCCGTCGTCCGAGATGTAGACCCCGGTGCCCATCAAGGCCAAGACGATGCGCCCGGCGCTGTCGACAGCGGCACCGCCTGTGACCGTGGCGCGAAAACCGTCGCGTGCAGGGACGAGGCCACCCGCCCCGTAGACCAGCGGGCCGCGGCGGAAGCTACCCACCAGGGCGCGGCCGTCGGGCAGGGACCAGGCGCCGGTGAGATCGACCACGGTGGCGTCGCCCCCCATGCGGCCCGGCTGGACCTCCCGGCCCCAGTCGCCCCGGAACAGCAGCAGCGCGTCGTGGCCCTGCCCCACGCGCTGTACGGTGACCAGCACGCCCTGAGGGGTCTTGGCGAAGCCTGTGGCGAAGCCTCGCTCCACGGCGCTCAGCTCGTGCCAGGCGCCATCGCGGAACACCTGCAGGCCGCCGTCCGCCAGCCCGACCCAGGCCTGCCCGTCGATCCATGCCACCGCCGAGACGCCCTGTTCGACCTCGAGGAAGGGGGCGAAGCTGCGGCCGCCGTCGGTGGACGACAGCAGGCCCGCATCGACGGTGCCCAGCAGCACATCGTCGCCATCGGCCGCCAAGCGCCAGGGGTCGACCCCCTCGAGCACCCGCTCCGCTTGGCCGTCCTGCACCCGCAGCACCCCGGCCTCGACGCCGCGCAGGGCCGCGAGCATGGCGCCCGATCCGGTGACCGCCAGATCGACCGCGGTGGTGGCGGTGTCGAAGAAGACCACCCGCTCGGTCTGCTCCCCGACCCGCCAGATCTGGCCCGCGGGGGCGCCCCACGCCAGGTCGTCCGGGCCGAACGCGAGCCGGCGAACCTCTGGGGGGAAGCGGGAATCCCGCTCCCAGCGGCCCAGATCCACGCCCGCGCTGAGCACTCCGACCCGGGTGGCCACGGCCACCGTCTCTTCGCCCACCGCCCCATGCAGCACGTGACCCCGCTCGGGGCCCGCCTGCATCCACCCCGCCGATGCCGGGCTGCAGAGGACGATGATGACCCAGACCACGCTCATTTCGGCATGTTAACCATCCACGAGGACCGAGGTGCGACGGATGAGTGAGCAGGCCGCCCCCAACCCATGGAACCGCGTGCTCCGCCACCTGGAGCGCTGGGGGCTGGATGCCGGCCTGTTGGCGGTGCTGCTGGTGCTGGGGCTGCTCTTCCTGCCAGGCATCAACAGCGACTCCGCCCAGGGAGAGATCCCTGCGCTCACCGCCTGGGCCGAGACCCAGGACATCCCCTTCTGGGGCTCGGTCGAGGACCTGCTGCTGGTTGGCCCCGACGCCGGCGCGTGGGCCTCGAGTGCCCACGCCGTCCACCTGGGCGAGTGGAGCGCCCTGGACGAACACCGCATGCCCACCTTCTCCGTGGTGGTCGGCGCCGTGCTGTTCCTCGAGCCCGACGTGGCCCTGGCGGGCCACCTGCTCAACCACCTGGCCATGCTCCTGCTGCCGCTGGTGCTCTATGGTCTGGGGCGCATCGGAGGCGGGCGCGGGGTCGGCTTCGGCGCGGGCTTCCTGGTGGCCTGCTGCGGCCCCCTGATCAACGCCTCCCGGCTCTATGGCGTGGATCCGCTGATCTTCTTCCTGCTGCCCACCTCGCTCCTGCTCACCGCGGCGGTTCGGCGCTGGTGGTGGCTGGCCCCGGCCGCGGGATTGCTCACCGCCGCCGCCGCCGCCACCCACTTCACCACCCTGCCCATGTGGGTCCCACCGCTGCTGCTGCTGCTGCTCGCAGGGCCTCGGCCCTGGTGGCGACGCCTGCTGGCCGTAGCGCTGTTCCTGGCCGCGGGGGGCGGCCTGCTGCTGCTGCTGTTCCAGGTCTTCCCCTTCCCCACCTCCGCAGAGCTGGCCCACAACGTCAGCGAAGGCATCGCCCCGGGCTCCGGCTCCACCCAGGCCCCGTCGCTGAACCAGGAAGCCCTGCGCATCCTGCAGTCCGGTATGGCCACCGCCATCGACCGGGCCGTCACAAACGTGATGATCGTGCTCCGTCCTCGCTGGGTTCCCTGGTACCTGGGCCTGGCTCTGCCCTGGATCGGAGCCCTGGGCATCGGCCTGGCTCGGCGCGCGCCCAGCTCCGGCGCCCGGCCGCTGTGGAAGCGGATGCTGGGCTCCGTCGACCTGCCCATGGGCCTGGTGTTGCTGTGCTACCTGGCTCCGCTGCCCCTGCTGGCCGCAGCCCAGGCCCCGGACCGCTACGGCTGGAACCTCTTGCCCATCGCTGCGCTGCTGCTGATGCGCGGGCTGGCCTCCATCGTGCTGTGCCTGGAGCACGGCGTCCGCCAACTCTGGCACCGCTGGCCCACGGGCATCCTGGCCATGGGCGTGGGCCTCGCCGTGGCCTGGGCGGCGTGGACCAACGGTCACGGCATGCGCTACGTGCTGCCCCCTTCCATGGACGGCAAAGAAGTGCGCGTCCTGGGAGAGCTGATCTCCAGCGAGTTCGAGCCCGGCGGCGGCGCCGTCTGCACCGTGCGCGAGGCCGTGGCCCACGCGGGCCGCCAGTACTGCCCACAGTCTCCCTGCCCCATCAGCATCGGCGAACGTTTCTTCGACCAGTGCCTGGCCACCATGGGGGCGGAGTGCTCCGGCGACGACGCCCTGCCCTTCGTGGTCATCGAGCACGCCAGCCGCCTGCCACACACCGCCCTCGAGCCTACCCAGGGCGGCCCCACCCGGCCGGAGCGGGCCGCCTTCGACGCCTGGATGCTCGAGCGCTACCCGCCTGTCGCCAGCATCGAAGCCCGCCAGTTCACCGCCCACCTGCTGTCGGTGCCCAGGGCCGACCTCCAGTAATGGGGCCCGCGCCAGCGGGCAGATCCCGGCTGTGGGTGCCCCGATCCGGGGTTACCATGCCGCCTCGGAGCACCCGCCATGTCCCCTCGAGCCACCCTCGGATCGGCCCTTCGGCTGACCGCCGCCGCATCGCTGCTGGCCGGATGTCCCGCGCCCGCCGACGACAGCGCGTCGGTTCGCCCGGTCGACACCGTGGTGCTCATCACCGTCGACGCGCTGAGTCCCCGCATCCTGTGGGGCAACGACGGCCAGTGGGAGACGGCACCGCAGCTGTGGGCCTTCTTCGATGAGTCCGTGGTGCTACCCAACGTGCTCACCCCCCGGGGCCTCACCGCGGTCGCCCTCACCTCCCTGAGCACCGGCAGCTACCCGCGCGACCACGGCATGCGCATCAACACCGGGGCTCTGCGCCCCCGCCGCGCCACCCTCTTCGAGCGCTTCCAGGACGCCGGCTACCGCACCCTGGGCTACTCGGCGAACCTCTGCTATGTCATGGACTACGGGGTCGATGAGCGCGTCTGCACCTGGTCCGGAGAGGCGCCCTCGTTGGGCGGGCTGGCCCAGCGCGACGATCAGCTGGTTGAGCAGCTGTTGGCCCGGCTGCCTGGCCTGGACGACGACGAGCGGGTCTTCCTGTGGCTGCACCTCAACCAGCCCCACAAGCCCTTCGAGGTCGTGGACGCCTACTACCCGCAGTTCCACCCCGAGCCCTACCAAGGGAATCTCGACCCCTCGGACGTGGACCAGACCTACGGTGTCGCCATGGGCACCGTGCCCTTCGACGATGCCGATCGCCGCCACATGGAGGCGGTCTACGCCAGCCAGGTGCGAGCCATGGACGACAACGTCGGCCGGGTGCTGGACGCGCTGGACGAGATCGGGCGCTACGACGACGCCCTGATCGTCTTCGGCGCTGACCACAGCGAAGAGCTGGCCGAGCACCACAACTTCTTCTACCACGGCTGCCCGCCCTACAACGACACCCTGGGGGTCACCTTCGCCTTCCGCGCCCCTGGCCGCCTTCCCCAGGGCCAGCGCCTGGACACCTGGGTCAGCAACATCGACATCGCCCCCACCATCGGCGAGCTGTCCGGGGCCTTTGCCTGGGGATCCGAGCCCATCGGCCGCTCCCTGGTCACCCCCATACTCGCTGGGGTGATCCAGCCCGAGCCCATCTTCCTCGAGCGGGGCGTGCAGACCGCCGGCGTGCTGGATGGCGCCGACAAGTACATCATGAGCGGCACCGAGGGAACCAGCGACTGCAACCCCTTCAACTCGCTGGGGGGCAGCTACCCGGGTGAGCTCGAGGAGCTGTACGATCTCGACAGCGACCCGGGCGAGCTGAACAACGTCGTTGGCGATCGCGGCGCCCTGCGCGACGAGCTCCGCAGCGAGCTGTGCGGCTGGGTTCAGGCGTCGGATTGGGTAGAGTGGGAGGAAGTGACCGACAACCTCCTGTTAGACCAGTGCGAAGCCTGGACTGCTCGCTGACCGCGATCACCGGCGCAGGGAGAGCCCCCATGACCGCTCGCGACCCCAAGGGGGAGCCACCAGTCCCCTGCCCAGTGTCTGTGCTCCAAGCCCACGGCCCGCGGCCTGTTCCCTCTGTGCGCCCCTGGCTGGAGGGCTAGTCTCTTGCGCCAGCTGCTGCCTCTGCTGTTCGCCGCGCTGCCGGGGCTCGCCCTGGCCGGCACCCCCATCGAGCTCCCCCCCGGCGAGGACGAGGCGGCCTGGGTGGAGGCCCTAGAGCTGGGCCGCGAGCTGGCGCCGGATCTCGAGCTGGGCCCCGCCATCGGGCCCGGCCCCAGCGTGCGCATCCTGCCCGGCGACCATGGCTGGGTCTTGGACATCCGCACCGCCAGCGGCCACGCCGGCGCGGTGGTCCTCCCCCCTCCTACCAACCCCCAGGGTCGGCTGGAGCTGGTGCTGGTGTGCGCCGACGCCCTGGCCGGCTCGCTCCCCCAGCCCTCTTCCGCGGAGTCGCCAGATCAGCCCGCGCCCGACACCCATGCCTGGGCCTGGGGCCCAGCTCTGTTGGGGGGCACCGTGGACCTGCTCTCCAGCGACCCGCGCTACCTGGGCCTGCTGCTCGAGCCCATCTCCATCCGCTACCGCAGCCTGGGGGTGGCCCCGGTCGTGCAACTGGGCAGGCCCATGCCCCTGGCCCAGGACCTGCAGCTGCGCACCACTCGGGTGAGCCTGGACCTGCGCTGGCAGCTCGGCGATCGCGTGGGCTGGCGCCTCGGCGGCGGCCCGGGGGTGGAGCTCCGGGGCCTCACCAGCGCCGGAGGGCAGCCCCGCCGGGACTGGAGCGCCGAGCTCGGCCTCGCCAGCGACGTGAGCGTGGCCTCGCCAGCGGGCGCGCGGGCCCACGCAGGCCTGCGCTTCGTCGCGGCCCTCCCCCCCACCGTCATCGGGTGGAATAATATCGATTATCCTATCCCAACCTACAGTCTGCTCGTGACGATCGGGCTGGGTTCCCCGTGGCCTTCCGCTCCCTTCCAGCCAGTGCGATCCAAACGCCGTCATCCGGCTACCTAGATTCGATGAACCTGCAAGAGCTCGACTCCGCCACCATCATCCGCGCCCAGCACGGCGACGCGGCCGCCAGGCACAACATCCTGGCCACCGTCGCCGCCTGGTTGCCGCGGGCGGTGGCCCTGCGCTACCCGGCTCACCGCGGCCGCGACGACCTGTGCCAAGAGGTCATGCTCCAGATCCACCTGGGGCTCGAGCGCATCGAACAGCCCGAACACTTCGAGGCCTGGGCCTACGGCGTGCTCCGCAACTGCACCTACAGCCGCTACCGCTCGGATCAACGCGACCGCAGCGAGCCCGTGGAGCACATCGAGCAGGTGGAGTCCAAGCTCGCCGAGCACGAGTCTCCCCGGACCCCCGAGGACATCAGCGCCGAGACCGAGGCATGGCGACGGGGCATGGCGGCCATGGCCAGCCTCTCCCCCAAGCTGCGCGAGGTCTACGCCCTGTACCTCGAGGAGCACACCTTCACCGAGATCGCCCTGCTGCTCGATCTCCCGCGCGGCACCGTCGCCTCACGCCTGCGCACCGCTCAGGCGCTCGTTCGACGCCGACTGGGCGTGGCCACCTCGAGCCCGCCCAGCCCCCAGGTCCACCAGTTTTCACAAACCAAGGGAGGGTGATGCCATGACCCGGCCGCCCACCACCCCCAGCGACCTCCCGGGGCAGCGCGACACCCAGGACAACCTGGTGGAGCTCCCCGTGACGTGCCCGCCCCGCCCCGCCCAAGGCGCGCGCCTGGCCGAAGAGCCCAGCGCCATCGCCGCCTGGGTGGAGCATGCACAGGACGATCAGGCCCTCGCCGATCGCCTGGCCGAGCTGGCGCGAGAGCTGGCCGAGGGCCCCCCTGCCCAGCAGGCTGTGCCCAGATCGCGCCCCTGGATCGCCGTCGGCCTGGTGGCCGCCGCCGCCCTGATCACCATGGCCGTGCTGGGGTCCTACGCCCTGCGCGCTCCCAGCCCCCAGCCCACCGTTCAGCCCCAGCCCATCGCCGTCCCCACTGTGGGCCCCCCCCCCCCCCCCCCCCCCCCCCCCCCCCCCCCCCCC
>CALDOK010000377.1 GCA_937912125.1 uncultured Pseudomonadota bacterium | reverse complement strand
GTGGTGCTTGAACCATGACTGCCAACAGTCCACAGGACCTCCGAGCCCCGCGCCTAGTGGGCGCGCCGGGGCACATTCGTGCCCCGGAAAACAAACCACCGTTCAACCATCCTGATCCGGTGATTGGCCGAATCGTGGGTCACAGCCCCTACAGCACCGTCGTCTTGCTCGTCGGGCGTGGGGTCTTCACCACCAACACCCGCAGCTCCGCCTCGCTCCGGTTGAACCAGCGGTGGGGGATGTCCTTGGGGCTCTCCACCAGCTGGTGGGGGGTGATGGTGCGCTGCTCGTCGCCCACCTCCACCACGCCTTCGCCCTCGAGCACGTAGAAGAACACGTCCACCGGTGTGATGTGGCGGCGCAGCTCCTGGCCCGGCTCCAGCCGGATGACCACGGCCTGGGCGTGCTCGTGGTCGTACAGCTTGCGGGCGTCGACGCCGTGGGGGTTGGGCATGGTGGGGCTGTCGTTGACGTCGATGACGCGCATGGTGACCTCGGGTGTCTGTGTGGAGCCCCAACATGCTCCCCGCAGGGGTGAACGTCCTTGATCCTGGTCAAGCAGGGAGAGCGCCCGCTCGATACCTTGCCGCCATGGACCACTCCTCTGGCAAGCGCGTCCTCGCTGTCGCCCTCGCCCTGCCCCTGTGGCTGGGGGTCGGCCTGAACCCAGCCCCCGCGCCCACCGACGACACCGGGGGCCTGGCCGAGGGCTACCCCACGCTCGACGATCTGCAGGATGAACTCGAGCGCATCGCGGCCCTCGACCCGGCCCGGGTCACCCTGCAGCGCCTGGCCGAGGATCTGGACCTGGATCCCAGCTATGAAGGCAACGATCTACAGGCACTCTCGATCCACGGAGGACGCCTGGCCGAGCTTCCCACCCAGCTGGTGATCGCCGGCCTGCACCCCCGCGAGGCGGTGCCTCCGCTGACCGCCCTGGCCCTGGCGGAGCGCCTGGCCCTGGCCGACGAGAACGACCCAGCCGCGCTGGCGGTGGTGGAGGGCTTCGACACCATCGTGCTGCCCATGGCCAACCCCGATGGCTGGGCCTGGGTCCTCGGCCAGGACGAGCTGTGGCGCAAGAACCGCCAGGTCTACGACGAAGGCGTGGGGGTCGATCTCAACCGCAACTTCCCCTTCGGCTGGGACGGCGACTGCGCCGGCTCCACCGACCCTGCTGACCGCAAGTATCGGGGCCCCTCCCCTGGCTCCGAGGCCGAGACGGCGATCCTGATGGCCCTGGTGGAGCAGCTCAGGCCCGCGCGCATCCTGGACCTGCACGGCTTCGGCGGCACGGTCAAGGTGGGCTACAGCTGCTGCGAACACCCGCTGGACAGCTACCTGCGGCGACGCGCCGCCCAGCTGTCATCCCAGCTGGGCTTTGACGGGGTGGTGGCGGCCCCCTCCGCTGGCGGCGAGCTCGTCGGCTGGGCCCTGAACCGCTACGGCGCCATGGCCATGATCCCCGAGCTGGGGGACAGCTTCGCGCCCCCCATCGACGACGCCTGGGGGAAGGCCCAGCAAGCCGCCGCCGGCCTGCTGGCGGAGCTGGGGCGGCCATCGCCCTTGAGCGGACATGTCACCAGCGCCGGCAGCGGCGCCCCCCTCGAGGCCAGGATCGAGCTGGTGGGGCTCGACCGCCCCAACGACGAGCGGCTGGGCAGCACCCCCGGCCAGGGGCGCTTCGACCTGTGGCTCCCCGACGGCACCTGGCTGCTGCAGCTCGAGGCCGACGGCCACGAGCCCCTGACGGTAGCGGTGGACGTGGACGCGGCCGCCCCCACCAAGCTCGACCTCGCCCTCGAGCCCCTCGCCCATGTGGGTGGGCTCCAGGCCCAGCCAGCAGGCTGTAGCTGCAGCGCCCCGCAGCCAGGTCGGGCCCGGCACGCCTGGGCCCTCGCCTTCGCGGCGTTGCTCTGGCGACGCCGGCAGACGATCCCGACGAGGGACTAGAGGGTCCGCACCGCCTCGTCCCGCCCCGTCTGGGAGGACGAACCCGTGGGCTTCTCACACACCAGCCGCAGCCCGCCCTTGCCGCCGAACAGGACCTCGTTGACGTTCCGGGAGAACCGCGTCACGGCGTCGGCCACCTGCTCACGGCCAAAGCGCACCCGCAGCGACGGGATCTGGACCTTCAGGTTCACCATGAACTTGCGGTAGGCGTCGGCGTACTGGTCGCTCAGGTCTTCCTCGGCCGAAAGCGTGAGCGGCGAGGCGTCGATCAGCTCCAGCCAACGCTCACGGCTGTGGATGTACCGCATGGGGGTGCGGCCGGGATCGTAGAGGCTCGCGTCCCGCACTGTGTAGACGTCCACCCCGAAGCGCCCACCGGGCCTCAACACCCGGCCCAGCTCCTGGAGCAGGCGCACCTGGTCCGGCACGAAGCCGAGCATGCACCAGGCGATCGCCCCGTCGAAGCTGGCGTCCGCCAGCGGCAGGTGTACGGCGTCGGCCCGCACGGTGGGCATGGGCAGCTCGGGGTTGTGGCCCCGGCAGCGCCTGCAGTTGGCCTGCTCGAGGTCCAGGGCCACCACGTCGGCCCCGGCGCCCCGCAGCCAGTGGGCAGGACCGCCGAAGCCCGCGCCGAGATCCAGGACGCGGGCCCCCATGGGCAGATCCATGGCCTGCCACAGCTCCATGGTCTCGGCGGGACCGCCGGGGTGGATGTGCTCGTGCCGCCGCACCAGCTGGATCACTTCGCGATGACGGTGCTCCATGGGGACCCTCCAAACCACGCTATAGCGCGTGTACCGAGGTCGCCACCGCCAGATACGCGGCTCTACTCGACCTCGTCCACCGGGTCTTCGGCCGCCGGGACAGGCTCATCGACAGCCAAAGCGGGCTCCTGAGTGTCCAGAGCTGGCTCATCGACAGCCAGGGTAGGCTGCGCCCAGCCCTCGCAGGTCTCAGGGCCGCAGGTGACCGCGAGCGCATCGCCCGCCTCGAGCACGACACTCCCCTGGAAGAGCACTGCGCTTAGCCCTTCGTCGACGAACAGCTCGATGCTGTGGGCGCCAGGTTTCAGGTTGAGCTCGATGGGGATGCTGGGCAGGGCCACCGCGGTGGCGCCATCGATGGAGATCCAGGCGCTCATGAGGGGGTCGGTGACCAGGGTGACGCTGGCCCCCCGGTAGAAGCTGCCCTGGGCTGGGAACCCCTGCGTGACACCGTCGCAGGTATCGTTCCTGGCCACCACGAGGGTAGACCCAGCGAGGCTGAACAGGCCGTGGCAGGACGTGAGCGTGCCGGACTCGTCAGCTGCCACCCAGATCTCGTGCTCGCCATCGGCGAACTCGACATTGTGCTGCTTCTTGCCCTTGATCTTGCCCAGCGGCTCACCGTCGATCCATACATATACGGCAAACAGGCTCTTCTTTTCGAAGATGAGACGACCGGCGGAGGCGCTGGGCGTGAGGAACAGGGCCAGCAGAGGGAGGGCGAGGATCATGGAGTTCCTTGTTGTGGATGTCCATGGGCTAACCCGAGCGGCCCCCTCGACTGCGCAATATCCCTATTTATAGGCTTTTCTTCCCCGTACGACCCACCCCACGCGCCCCTCCAACACCGGACGCGCGAGCACGGGACGAGCCCAGAACGTTCGCTGAAGGCCGACAGCCAATCCTGTGGCCGCGGGTCACCCAGGTGGAGGTTAGGGTGCCCTCTCAGGAGGACCGTCCATGTCCCAACCCCAGCCCGGTGTCTGGTTCTGTGAGCTCTGCGGCGAGGCCGTCTTCTCCCTGGGCAAGCCCGCGCGCTGCCCAGCCTGCGGCGCCTGGCCCCAGCTGATGGTCCAGCCCACGGCTCCGCCCCGCGTGCTCGCCCGCGACCAGGTCTATGACCCCGAGGTGGTCTCCGGCGCCCAGCGCATGATCGTCCAGGAGCTGGACACCTCCGAGCTGTACTCCCGGGTCCAGGCCTCGGCCACCGCCCCCCTGCTGCGGGTCACGTTCCGCTCGCTTCAGCGCATCGAGGGCCGCCACGCCACGCTGTTGTGCGCCATCTTCAAGCTCAAGCGGCCCGCCCCCACCCTGCGGCCCGACCTGAGCGCCCTGTCCGACCGGGAGCTCATCGAGCTGATCCGCCCCCGCGAGGACGAGACCATCGTGATGTATCAGCAGGAGATCGCCAAGGTTCCCGGCACCGAACTGGCCACGGTGTATCAGGCCTTGATCGACATCGAGCAAGACCACAACGCCCTGAGCGCCAGGCTGCTGGGCATGTTCAGCTGATCGCCCATACTCCCCGATGAGTCGGGGGCACATGAGGCGCCAGGCTGCGCAGTGGCTGCGCGAGCACGTACAGCCAAGCTGCCAGGTCTCCATGGCTGCTACTATGGGGAGCCTCGCCCCTGGAGGCCACGCTGCCTGCCTCGCCGCCCGCCCTGCTGGTCACGCTGCTGATCTTCCTGTCCTCCTCCGCCCTCGCCGAGCCCGCGGCAGAGCGCCGCGTGGGCTTGCTGGCCATGCCCATCGGGGGCTTCGACACCGATGATGGGCTGGGCTTCGGGGCCCGCGCCGAGCTGCAGCTGCGGGAGCCGGGGTACGAGCCATACCGGGCCGCGTGGATGGTCCAGGGCTTCGCCACCTTCCGCGGCTACCAGCAGCACGAG
Source organism: uncultured Pseudomonadota bacterium (assembly GCA_937912125.1). Taxonomy (GTDB): domain Bacteria; phylum Myxococcota_A; class UBA796; order UBA796; family JAFGLY01; genus CALDOK01. Next base: position 26,425 of record CALDOK010000377.1, on the reverse strand, counting down.
CTGCGCTACGACCGCCTGCGCCTGGGGCCCATGGGCCGCAACCGGCTGATAGTGTACGGAGCCTGGCGCCAGTGGCTCAACGACGGCTACTGGGGCGTCGGCAATGGCACGACCCGCGAGCAGGCCTTCGCGGATGACTTCGAGGCCGACGACCCCCGCCGCAAGCGCTACCGCTACACCCTGCTGCAGCCCTTCGCCCACGCCACCCTGCGCCATGACCTGAGCGACGACGGCCCGTGGGGGGTGTATGGCGCCATCAACCCCAAGTACAGCGTGGTGCAGACCTACGAAGGCTCCCTGCTGGAAGAGCAGCAGCCCTACGGCATGGCCGGGGGCCTGGCCGTCCAGCTGATGGCTGGCGTGCTCTACGACACCCGCGAGCGGGAGATCGCCCCCCGCCGTGGCGCCCTGGTGGAGCTGGGCGGGCGCCTATGTCCGGCCTTGCAGGGCCAGGCTGGGGGCTTCGCCGGGCTGATGGGCTCTGCCCGAGGGTACCTGCCCCTGGGAGACCGAATGGTCGCCGCCGGTCGGCTGATGGCCGAGCACCTGTGGGGCGATGTGCCCTTCTACGAGCAGGTCCACTGGTCGGGCCTGCGCCCAGTGCGAGGCGTGGGGGGCAGCGAGACGGTGCGAGGCATGTCCTTCGGCCGCTTTCGCGCCCCAGGCAAGGCCGTGGCCAACGCCGAGCTGCGGGTCCACACCGCCAGCTGGCAGCTGCTGGGTCGTCCCCTGGACGTGGAGCTGGCGCCCTTCGCCGACGCCGCCGCCGTGTTCGGGGCGGGCGAGCAAGCCACGGCCGAGCCCCCTTCCCTGCCCCTGCATCCCTCCGGGGGACTTGGGGCGCGGCTGATCTTCGATCGCAGCTTCGTAGGCCGGCTGGACGTGGGCTGGGCCCTCGACCCGGTGATGGACGCCGACGGCGGCGTCCGTCAGGAGCCAACCATGGGGCTGTACATGGCCTTCGACCACGCGTTCTAGACGTCCAGTTCCTCGACCTCGTCGGCCCGCGCCATGATCTCGGAGTAGCGGGCGGCGGGATCCCGTCCCAGCAGGTTGGTGATGACCTGTTCGGTCTCGACCCGGTGGCCGTCGGGGATGTCAACCCGCAGCAGGCGGCGCTTCGTGGGGTCCAGGGTGGTCTGGAACAGGGTCTTGGGCATCATCTCGCCCAGGCCCTTGAAGCGCATGATCTCGGGCTTGACCCGCGCCGGGAGCTTGGCCAGGATGCGCTCCTTCTCGCGATCGTCCGCCGCCCACCAGGTGTTCTTGCCGCCACTGATGCGGTACAGGGGGGGCTGCGCCAGGAACACGTAGCCGCCGCGGATCAGATCGGGCATGTAGCGGTAGAAGAAGGTGAGCAGCAGGGTGGCGATGTGGTGGCCGTCGCTGTCGGCGTCCATCAGCAGGATGATCTTGTGGTAGCGCAGCCGCGAGGCGTCGAAGTCCTTGTCCATGCCGCAGCCCAGGGCCTTGACCACATCCATCAGCTCGTGGTTGGCCCGCACCTTGGCCACGGTGGCCTGCTCGGCGTTGAGCACCTTGCCGCGCAGGGGCAGGATGGCCATGGTCTCGCGGTCGCGGCCTTGCTTGGCCGAGCCGCCGGCGGAGTCGCCCTCGACGATGAACAGCTCGGAGTTGGCGGGGTCGCTCGAGGCGCAGTCGGCCAGCTTGCCGGGCAGGTTCAGCCGCCGGCTGATGGGAGACTTGCGGCGCACCTGCTGCACAGCAGCCCGAGAGGCCATGCGCGCCCGCGCCGCTTGGATGGCGCGAGAGACGATGACGTCGGCGGCGGTGCCGTGGTCGTGGAGCCACTGCTCGAGGGCGGCGCGCAGCATGTTGTCGATCTGGTTGCGCACCTCGGGGTTGTTGAGCTTGTCCTTGGTCTGGCCCTGGAACTGGGGCTCCACCAGGAACAGGCTGATGATGCCCACCACGCCCTCGCGGATGTCGTCGGCGCTGACCTTGAGCTTGTGTGGCAGCTTGTCGTGGGTCTCGGCGTAGGAGCGCACGGCCTTGACCACAGCCTCCTTGAAGCCCTGCTCGTGGGTGCCGCCGTCTTCGGTGGGGATACCGTTGACGAAGGACTTCACCTGCTCCTTGGGGCTCTCGGTCCACGCCAGCGCGATGCTGGTGCGGACGGGCAGCCGGAAGCCGCCGCCGTTGATGGCGCCGTTGTCGACCCGGTCGAGGGTGAAGGGTTCGGCCAGGATGGAGCGCTGCTTGGACTTCTTGATCAGGTGCTCGAGGTAGTCCTTGAGCCCACCTTCGTGCTCGAGCTCGTGGGTGATCCCGTTGACCTCGTCCCGAAACACGATGCGCAGCCCGGGGTTGAGGTAGGCCTTGACGTCCAGCTGCTCGCGCACCTTCTCCGGATCGAAGGTGCGCTCACCGAAGATCTGGTCGTCGGGGGTGAACTGGATGCGGGTGCCGGAACCCCGGGCCTCGCGCACACGGCGCACCGCCTCGCGGGGCTTGCCCCGGCGGTACTCCTGGCGGTGCTCCGAGCCGTCGCGGCGCACGGTGACGGTGAGGCTGGACGACAGCGCGTTGACCACCGAGGCGCCTACGCCGTGCAGACCACCAGAGGTCACGTAGGAGCCCTGGTCGAACTTGCCGCCGGCATGCAGGGTGGTGAAGACCAGCTCGAGGGCCGAGCGCTTGTGCTTGGGGTGGATGTCCACGGGGATGCCGCGGCCGTTGTCCACCACCGAGGCGGTGCGGCCGTCCTTGTGCAGCACCACCTGGATGTGGCTGGCGTGGCCGTTCATGGCCTCGTCCACCGAGTTGTCCACGATCTCCCAGAGCAGGTGGTGCAGGCCTTCGCGGCCTGTGCCGCCGATGTACATACCCGGGCGCTTGCGGACCGCCTCGAGCCCCTCCATCACCGTGATGTCGCTGGCGGTGTACTGGCGTGGGGTCATGGCTACTCCTCCCCTCCCTGGTCGAGGATGATCACGGGCTCACGCTTCCACTCCGCGAAGTGACCGCGCTTGAGCACCACGGCGCCGCGGCCCGCTCGGGAGGCCCCGAAGCGTCGGGGCGTGACCATCAGCTCGCGGCCGCGCTCGGTGTACACCAGGGCGCCGCGGATGGTGGAGGTGGATAGCTCGAAGGCGAAGATGCGGTCGTCGTCCCGCAGCTTCATGGCCATCACACCCTTGCCGGCGGCCTTGAGGATGTTCACGTCCGCCACGGGGAAGGCCAGGGCGCGGCCCTGGTGTGAGGCCAGCGTGACCCACTCTTCGCCGACACAGCTGCAGACCGCCACCACGCCGTCGTCGTCCTTGCCCACGCGCATGTAGCGGCGTCCGCTGCGGGTGGAGGCCTCGCTGTGGGCCTCGAGGGGGAAGCGCGCCGTGCGGCCATGGCGGGTGACCGCGACACCCCAAGGCGCCGGAGGATCGGCGTTCTCGTCGAAGGGTAGCGCCGCCTGGGCCGACTCGGAAACGGGGACCACCGGCATGTTGCGCGGGTCGAAGCTCTGCACCGCCACCACGCGCTCACGATCTGCGAACTGGAAGTGTTTCTGGACCGGACCGCCATAGCCGGTGGTGGCCTGGACATCGTCGACCATGATCACGTAGGCCGTGCCCTGGTCGGTGAAGAACGTGATGGTGGAGCGAGTGGAGCAGCGGATGAGCCAGTCGATGCGGTCGCCTTCGCGGATGCGGATCTTGGCGATCTCGGTGAAGCTGGACTGGCGCTTGATCCAGCCGTCGCGGGTGACGATGACGAAGGTGTCTTCGGCCACGATGTAGGCGTCATCGCGGTAGTCGAGCTCGTCTTCGTCGCTCGCGCCGATGCGGGTGCGGCGCTTGACGCCGAACTTCTCACGCACCGCACTGAGCTCCTCGCGCACCACGCCCCACAGCTCGCGGTCCTCGGCCAGGATGGCCTCGATGCGCTCAGCGGCACCGCGCTTCTCGTCCAGCTCTTGGCGGATCTCGAGGATCTCGAGCTTGGACAGCCGGTAGAGCTTGAGCTCCAGCACGGCGTCGGCCTGAAGATCGTCGAGCCCGAAGCGGTCCATGAGCTGTTCGCCAGCGTCGCGCCGGCCCTCGGAGCCCCGGATGATGCGGATGGCTTCGTCGAGATCGACGAAGATGATCTCGAAGCCCTCGAGGATGTGGATGCGTTCACGCAGCTTCTGAAGCTCGAACTCGAAGCGACGGCGCACGGTGTCGAAGCGGAAGTCGAGCCAGTGGCGCAGCAGGGTCTTGAGATCGAGCCGCGCCGGGATCGGCACATCGGAACCGCGCTGAGGGGTCAGGGCGGTGAGGTTGACGTGGTAGGTCTGCTGCAAGGGGGTGTGCTTGAACAGGTAGGCCATGGCAGCCGGGGCGTCTTCGGGCCGACGAAGCTCGAGCACGACGCGGCAGATGTCGGTGCTCTCGTCGCGCACATCCTGCAGCTGCGGCACCTTGCGGTCGGCGATGGCCGCGCCGATCTTCTCGATCAGGGTGGCCTTGTTCTGAGCGTAGGGGATGGAGTCGATGACCACGTAGTGCTTGCGACCGCGCTTCTCCTCGGTCCATGTTCCCTGGACCCGGATGGGGCCGGAGCCGGTCTCGTAGATGGCGGTGAGCTCGGCCCGGGAGTCGAGGATCAACCCACCGGTGGGGAAGTCGGGGCCGCGCAGCTTGCGGCACAGATCCTGGACCTCGGACTCGGGCCGCTCGATGAGCATCAGCGCGGCGTCGATCACCTCGCGCAGGTTGTGGGGAGGAATGCGCGTGGCCATGCCCACCGCGATGCCCTCGGACCCGTTGACCAGCAGCTGCGGAAAGCGCGCCGGAAGCACGATGGGCTCGAAGAGCTGGCCATCGTAGGTGGGGCGGAAGTCGACGGTGCGCTGCCCGATCTCGCGCAGCAGCTCGATGGCGATGGGGGTGAGCTTGCACTCGGTGTAGCGCATGGCCGCGGCGGAGTCGCCGTCAGGCGAGCCGAAGTTCCCGTGGCCATCCACCAGGGGGTGCAGCAGCGAGAACGACTGCGCCATGCGCACCATGGCCTCGTAGATCGAGGAGTCGCCGTGGGGGTGATACTTGGCCATGGCCTCGCCCACCACCGCGGCCGACTTACGAAAGCGGCCTTCCGGCATGAGCCGGAGGTTGTGGAACATGGCGTAGAGGATGCGCCGCTGGACCGGCTTGAGACCGTCGCGCACGTCGGGCAGGGCGCGCGACGTGATGACGCTCATGGCGTAGTTCAGGTACCGACGGCGGGTCGCTTCGTGCAGGGCGACCGGCTCGATGCCGCTCATGGACGCTCCGCGGGATCACTTGGAGAGGGGGAGGCAGGGCTTGGTCGCCAACCCGGGAGGGCAGACGGGGGGGTAGCGGCACTATAGCACGTTCTGCACGGGGTTTCGACCTGCTCCAGGCCCGAACGCGGCCCCGCTCCAGGCCGCCTGGCCTCGAGGTTCACGCCAGCCCCTCAGCCCACCAGCTCCCGCGCCAGGCGGGCGAAGGCCGCCACGTCGATGACCTCCGGCCGGGCCCCCGGATCGATGCCGGCCGCCTCGAGGGCTTCGAGGGCCCGGGCCTTGCCGTAGCTGGACCCAAGGGACTTGCGCAGGGTCTTGCGGCGCTGGTTGAAGACCGCCTTCACCACCACATCCAGGCCCGCGAGCTCCTGCTCCTGGACCTCTGGGTGCAGCCCGATCTCGAGCCGGATCACCGCCGAGTCCACCTTGGGCGGTGGATGAAAGGCACCCGGCTTCACCCGCAGCATGGGCTCGGCCTGGGCACGGGCCTGCATCTCGACGCTCAAGGCGCCGTAGATCTTGCCCCCTGGTTCGGCGCAGATGCGCTCGGCCACCTCGCGCTGGAGCATCACCACGAGCCTGGTGAAGGTCTGGGGCGTGCGCACCATGCGGCTGACGATGTGGGTGCCCACGTTGTAGGGCAGGTTGCTCACGCAGGTCCAGCCGCCCCCCTCCAGGCGCCCGGCCCAGTCCACCTTCATGGCGTCATCCCGGATCAGCTCGATCTGGGGCCAGCGCTCGGCCAGCTGATCCGCCAGCCGTTCGTCCCGCTCCACGGCGGTGAGCTGCACGCCCGCAGCCAGCAGGTGCTCCGTGAGCGCCCCTAGCCCAGGACCCACCTCGAGCACCCGGCTCCCCTGCCCCACCCCGGCCAGCTGCACGATGCGCTGAGCCACCGAGGGGCTGGACAGGAAGTGCTGCCCCAAGGACTTACGCGCGCGGGCATCCATGGCCCGCAGCTGCGCCGCAGGCCCCTCGTGGCGTCCGCCGCTCATGCTGCGTCCAGGGGCCACACCGAGCGGGCCCTCAGGTCGAGCCCGTGGCGCTCCCCCAGCAGCAGGCGCTGGCGCCCCGCGTGGGCGATCATGGCACCGTTGTCGGTGCAGAAGCGGAAGGACGGGATGTGGACCTCGAGGGGCAAGGCCAGCAGTCGCTCCCTGAGCCTGCCGTTGGCGGCGACGCCACCACTGACGGCGACGCGCTCGAGGCCCTCTCGCCGGGCGGCGCGCAGGACACGATCGCAGAGCACGTCCACCACCGCCTCCTGGAAGGAGGCCGCCAGGTCAGGAGGGTGGACGTCGGGGTGAGCCTCGACGTAGCTGCGGACAGCGGTCTTGAGGCCGGAGAAGCTCATGTTCAGCTCGGTGGCCTTGGGCCGCGGCAGCCGGATGGCCTTGGGATTCCCCTGTCGGGCGAGGCGGTCGATGATGGGGCCGCCGGGGTAGCCGAGGCGGAGCAGCCGGGCGACCTTGTCGAAGGCCTCGCCGGCCGCGTCGTCCACGGTCTGGGCCACGGTGCGGTAGCTGCCCACGGCGTCGGCCCGGTACAGGGAGGTGTGCCCGCCGCTGACCACCAGGGCCAGGAAGGGCAGCTCGAGGCTGGGATCCTCGAGGGTGGGCGAGAGCAGGTGGCCCTCTAGGTGGTTGATGCCTACGAAGGGCACATCCCAGGCCAAGGCCGCCGCCTTGGCGAAGGAGAAGCCCACCAGCACCGCCCCGATCAGCCCCGGGCCTGCCGTGGCCGCCACCGCGTCGGGACGCTCGATGCCCGCCTGCTCGAGGGCCTCGCGCACGGTGGCCGAGATGCGCTCGGCGTGGGCGCGGCTGGCCCACTCGGGCACCACGCCGCCAAAGCGGGCGTGGATCTCCTGGGTGTAGGTCACGTCCGACAGCAGGCCATCGGGCCCGACCACACCGGCCGCGGTCTCGTCACAGGAGCTCTCGATACCCAACACCAGCACAGCACACCTCGCAGTGGGGCGCCGCGTAACCCGTCGAACCTGACGACTCCCGTGCCTAGCAGAACAGCGCCGCCACCTCTCCGCTGCTCTCGAAGCCACCGCGGACCGCCGCGACCACCCTGTCGATTGGCACGTCGTGGGCGGCGCGGGCGGTCTCCACCAGGGGCTCCAGATCGAGCTTGTCGTCGTCGCCTTCGCCCAGCAAGCCCACCAGCCGCACGGGCAACGGCGCCGCGAGCTCGGGCTCATCGCTGCCGTGGTGGCCGCCGAGGGCGTAGCCGAGCCCCTCGGGAAAGAGCCACTCGCTGGCGACCCAGGAGGCCACCTGAGCGTGGTCCCAGCCCAGCTCACTGCGCTCGAGAGCCTCGAGGGAGCCGCCGTCGGCCAGCCAGGCCTGGAGCAGCGGACCGTACTGCTGGCTGCGATGGGTGGCCAGCAAGGGCACGGCCATGTCCTGCAGCAGGCCTGCGGTGAAGGCCACCGAGCGGGAGGCCGGGTGCAGCAGATCCGCCAGGGCGAGGGCCGTGGTGGCCCGCCTGGCGGCGGCGCGCCAGAAACGCCGGGGTTGGAAGCCAGGGCTGGGGCGAGCGGGCAGGCACTCCGCCACCGCCACCGCCAGCACCACCGACTCGAGCCGGGCGGCTCCCAGCAGGCTGACGGCGTGAGCCACGGAGTCGACCCGCCGCTTGAGCCCGAAGCCCGCGCAGTTCACGGTGCCGATCACCTTGGTGCTCAAGCCCGGATCCTGCATCACCATGTCGCCCAGTCGGTTCATGGGCATGTCGGGCTGGCGCAGGGCCTGGAGCACCTGCATCTGGATGGCGGGGAACGAGGGCAGCGTAGCCCCGCCCAGGGCGTCGGCCAGCTCCTTGCGGGGGTCGACCTTCTTGCGTTTGAACAGCCCGAACATGCGCTCCCCTGGACTAGTCGGCCCGCCGGGCCATCTTGTTCGCGAAGATGCTCAGGAGGCCCCCGAGCATCACGTAGCCCAGGATAACCTCAGCCATGGCGACGACCTGTGCCCCAGCCGACGCGGGCGCCACATCGCCGAAGCCCAGGGTCGTGAGGGTGACGACGCTGAAGTACAGGGGCGTCAGCGCAGAGTCGACCTCGCCGGGGTCCAGATCGACCAACGTGTACAGGCCGGCGAAGACCGCCGCCAGGCAGAGGGTCCACAGGCCCCAGCGCACGAAGCTGCGGCCGCAGTCCGAGCTGGCCCACCACACCCAGTACAGGGCCGCGTGTACGCGGCTCTCGGCGCGGAACTCCGCCAGGAAGTTCTGGTCCAGGGCGAAGCGCCGCATGAGGTATGCGCCGTTGAAGCAGACATCCCGGAAGTCCACCCCCACCCAGTCGGCGTCGGCGTAGCCCCCCAGGTTGCGCAGCTGCGCCCCCCGCAGGTCCGCATCCTTGAAGACGGCGCCATCGACCCTGGTGTTGCCCAGATCCACAGCGCTCAGCACGGCCCCGGTCAGGTCCGCGCCCCGCAGGCTGGCCTCCCGAATGCGAGCGCCGCGGAGGTTCACGGCCCGCGCGTCCACACCGTCCAGGACGGCCCCGGTCAGGGTCGCTCCGCTCAGATCCGCGTCGAACAAGCTGGCGCCCCGCAGGTCGCAGTGCCCGAAGCCCACACGCTGGGCCCCACAGCGCTCCAAGCGCGCGCCCTTCAAGCTGGCGGCCGCGAGCTCGGCGCCTTCGAGGCGCGTCTCGAAGAGGGTGGCGTCATCGAGCTGGGCCTCGAACAGACGCGCACCGCGCAGGTCCGCCCTCGAAAGGTCGGCTCCCCGCAGGTCGTAGCCCGACAGATCCAGGCCGTGCAGGTCCGCGTCCACCAGCCAAGCCCCCTGCAGGGAGATGGGTGCGGGTGGGGCCTCCCCGGTGCTACGCATCGCCTCGAGGTGGCGCTCGATCTCTTCTCGGCCCACGACAGGGGCTCCACTGGCTGGGTCCATCATGGCTCTCGGGTGGTGCTCGAGCCGCGAGGGTCCGCGGCCCGAATCCTCCTACGGAATCCAGAGCCAAACCTTGAGGCGCTATCGCTCCGCCGCCAGGCGGTAGACCGTGGCGCCCCGGGTGCTGCCGCTGCCCCCTGCGCTCAGCCAGCTGAACACCAGCTCTGGTCGTCCGTCCCCGTCGACGTCGGCGCTCCGAAGCTCACAGGGGAAGGCGGTGACATCCAGGAGCTGCTCCCCGCGTCGTTCTCCGGCCCGGTACAGCGCCAACCTGAGGGGGGCGAAGGGCAGCAGGGAGCCGGTGGGGACCGGGCCAGCCTCGAGGAGCACGAGCTCATCGGGGCTGCGCCCATCCATGTCCAGCTGAGTCCAGGCCACCACCCGCTGGCCCTCGAGGGGCGTGACTGGGGGTGTGAGGGAGCGGCTGGCGTCCGTGTCGCAGTGCTCGCTGATCACCTGAAACGTCTCCAGGCCCCCGGGCATGGTGAGCTGGATCTGTCTCTCGGCCAGCTGCACCCCTGGCCGCCCCTCCTGCTCGGGCGCCCCCACCAGCAGGGTGTCCTCGCGCAGGTACACCTGCCCCTCCAGCGCGCCCGCGTGGCCCTGGACCTCGAAGGGAGCGGCGCCGAGCATCAGTGTGAGACCGAGCAAGGGGGCGAGAGCCATGACGTCTCCGAAGGTCGGCCTCCTAGGAGTTGTTCTCCCAGGGCTTGCCGCTGTAGTAGCCCGCGAAGTTGAGGTCGTTCTGGCGCCACGCGCTGCTGGTGTCCCAGGGACGGTGTACGGCGTCGGGGCCCCCGTTGTACACGGCGTAGGCGGCCTTGGCCAGGTCGTCGCCGGTGTAGCCCTTGGACGCGGCGTAGTCGTAGCTCCACTTCAGGATCGTGGCGCCGGCGTGGATGTTCACCCGCACGTCGCTGCTGAGCTCGTCCCAGTCGTAGGTCCCCGACCAGGTGTCCTTGTTGATCTGCATCAGCCCGTAGTCGTGCCCCCCGATCAGCACCGTACCAGCGCTGTTCCACTGGCTCCACTGGGACTCGGTCCAGCCGGTGGCCATCAGCAGCTGCAGGGGGATGTCGTAGTGCTCCGCCGCGAACTCCAGCATGGCCTTTACGTTGGCGAAGGAGTCATCGTTTGGGAAGTCCGACAGGGCCGTGGCGTCGGAGGTCGCGGTGGTGGTGGACGCATCGTTGTCGGCCACGGTGGTCTCGGTGGTGGGCTCGGTGTCAGCGGCCTCCTGCACGTCGTCCACCAGATCCGTCAGGCTGCAGCTGCCCAGGCGGCAGGGAGGACCGAAGCCCGGCGGAGGCGGGCCAGGCCGTCGCAGGTGGTTCCGAGGAGGACGACGGCGGTTGGGCCGTTCCTGGGCCTGGGCATCCGCGCTGGCGAGCAGCAGGAGGAAGGGGCAGAGCAGCAGGAGCAGACGAGTCATGGCGTCCTCGAGGGAGTGCCCCCGTCAAACGCAAGAATCGATCCATCCCCCACGGACGTCGGAAAGCCTGGATCCGAAGGGCCCATGCATCAACGCGCCCCTCCGAGGGGGGGCGCGTCTACCCCAGGCGGGGCCAGAAGGTCGCAGCCAGGACTACTCGCCGGCGGGCTGCTCGGGCTGGTCCGCGCGCTTGGCCTCGACGCCCCGCTGGAGCGCCTCGAGATCGGGCTGCTGCAGGGGCGCCCCCTTGACCTCCAGGCGCGGAGCCCCGGGGCCGCCGGTGAGGCCCTGCTCGAGGCGCTGACGCCCGGGCATGCCTGCGGGCAGCTCCACACGCTTGGGCGGCTCCTTCTCGGCCACCAGCCCCTTCTGCTCGAGCTCGGCCTTGCAGGCCGTGACCTTGGCCAAGGTGGCCTCGTGGTCGGCCAGGTCCTTGCCCAGAGACTCGAGGGTGGTGGCGAAGGTGTTCGCGGGCTGCAGGCGAGGCGCGGTGGCGGAGGCCATCTCGGCCTCGAGCCGCTCGATCTCTTTCTTGTAGAAGGCGACCTGACGCTCGGCGCGCTCCTTGGCCCGATCGTCGGTGGCCTCGCCGGCGCGCTCCTGGTTGGAGGCCAAGCGCTTGCGGTAGGAGTCGATCCGTTCGGCCAAGGCCGCGCCAGGGCTGGCGCCCTGCCAGCCCTCGGCTCCGGGGAGCAGCTCGCCGGTGAGCACGCCCATCTTCTTGCCCCTGGACCCGGCGCCCAGCATCCAGACGTCCTGGGTGAGGGGGCGGCCCTCGGGCAGGGTGAGGTTGCTGGCGGTCACGACGAAGTCGACGCCGGGCACGGACTCGGCCAGAGCCTGGGCGTTCTTGGCGTCCCAGGCCCCGAGCACAACGACCAGGTCGGGCGTCCCCTCGAGTCCGGCGATGGCGGCCTGGACAGCGGGGAGAGCCTCGGCCGCCACACAGCCGGTGGCGTCGTCGGGCACGGGCCCCAGGTAGGCGCCCACGAAGCCGATGCTCACACCGGAGTGCTCCACCACCCTGGAGGATGGGAAGGGCTGAGCGCCGCCGCAGGTGAAGTTGGCCGCGAGGTAGGGCAGCTCGTGCTGGCTGGCCAGCTGCTGCACCTGCTCCCAGCCGATGGCGAGATCCGAGGGGGTGAGCCCGATGGCGTCGATGCCGACGGTGGCGAGGCTGTCGGCGACCAGGGCGCCCTGGATGCGGGTGGCCTCGAGCTGACTCTCGGCCAGGCGCGCGCTGCGCCAGAACAGGCCGCCGCCGTCGACCACGAAGGTCGCCGCGTTCTCAGCCCGCTTGTTCTCGATGAGGGTGGTTCTCCTGGGCAGACCGCCCAGCTGATTGGCCTTTCAACCACAGGGCTCGATCTCACCCGCCAGGTTGGACTCGTAGATGAGCTGGAAGCTGCGCGCGGTGGTCGAGGGGGCCTCGGCGACGGTATCGGTCTGACCGCAGCCTGCGAGGATGGCGAGGAGGAGATGGATCATGGCTCGGTGGCTCCTGGTGTCTTGGCGGGTACGGCGCTGGCCTGTGGCGCGGGAAGCTCGCCGATGGCCTGCTCCATGCGCCGGTGACGTTCGGTCGTGTCGGCGTCGTGACCTGCCTTGCGCTGGTATTCGCGCACCGCATCCTCTGCCACATCGACCACGCCCTCGGAGACGCGGTAGACGGTGGTGTGGTCGTCACACCGCGCGAAGTGACGGCGGTGTTCGCGGCCTTCCGGATCCACGTCGGGCTCGGCCTCGGCCCCCACGATGAGCGTGCGCACCGCCCCGGTGTTGTCGGTCAGCTGGATAGTGGCCCGCGGCCGGTCGAAGCCGTAGGCGTCGCGCTGGCCAGGATCTTCGGCCACGATGGAGTCGGCCTGGATCTCCGCGGCGCGCAGAGCGACCCGGGAGGGAGTGGACCCGGGCACGGGCACGCCGTCGCCCCACAGCCACTTGTCGGCGCGGTACATCATGACCACCGAGCCCTGGAGATCGTCGTCTTCGCTGGCGTACAGGTCGACCACCACGTCGGTGACCTCCCCCACCCGCATGCGCATGAACTTCTCGAGCCGCAGCTCCTGGGGGTCCAACAGGTAGTCCTCGAGCAGATCGTCGGGGGCGCTGTAGACCGTGAAGTCATCGGCCAGCTTCATGTAGGCGTAGCTGCGAGGACGGCCGATGCTCTCGTCGACCTCGGCCTGGTCGCCGATGGCCAGGTCGATGGGATCGCGGCTGGCGAACTTGATCTGGATCCGTGCGCGCGGCTTGTCCAGCCCGTACTGGGCGAGGTCTTCGGGGTGGTCCTGCACGAAGGCCCTGGCCTTGAGGGCGGTGACGCGCCCCAGCAGGCGGCGGACCTCTTCCCGGCTGGCCGGGTACTGGATTGGCTCTTCGACCTGCCAGTGGAACGGGCCGGTGCGCTGGAGCACCAGGTGGCGACCGCCCGGGAGATCGGCCTCGATGCGATCGGCGTCGTTGGCGTCGTGGGTGGCGAAGCGCCGCTCGCGGAACTCGTCGGCCTCGAGGCTGTAGTAGTCCAGGGCCGACTTCTTGACCGTGTACACCGTGCCCCCGGCGGCGGGCCCGCTGAGGGGCTGGATGTAGAAGCTGACCGCGGAGGGGTTGGGATCACCGGCCAGGAAGCTGATCTGCTCGCCGTCGCGGAAGAAGAGCTCCACCTGGATAGCGTTCTCGCCCAGGCCGTACAGCTCCGGGGACTCGGGATCCGCGATCACGGTGGCCCGGGCGCTGAGATCGTGGATCTGGTGCTTGACGCGGTTGACCATGGAGCGCGCCGCCGGCCAGTTGGGGCCCTCGACGATCCAGCTGCCATCTTCCAGCTCCGCCAACACCAGCTCACCGTCGGGGCGATGGATCACCACCCGCACCAGCTCGGGCTTCTCGAAGCGGAACAGGGGCGCGTCTTCTTGGACCGTGGTCTGCTGCGGGGCGGGATCCAACCACCACACCAGGCCCACGACGACGGCCAGCAGGATGGCTGCGATCAGAGTTCCTCGGAACGCTTTCACGATGTCTCTCCTCGCGCGGGCCGTCTAGCGGCCACGCCTGCCAGCCCAGACCGCCAAGCCCAACATCATGATGAGCAGGGGCATCAGCGCCAGGGCCACCCAGCGGATCATGGAGGTGTCTTCTTCGGTCAAGGCCAGCTTGCGCACGGTTGTGGGGCGCCCGACCACCGAGAGCCGAGCGTCGTCGCCCAGCAACCAACGGAAGGAGTTGACCAGGAAGCTGGCGTTTCCAGGCCCGTCGGCCATCAAGCTGTTGAGCACCATGTCGCCGTCGCCCACGACCACCACGCGACCCACGGGCTGGCCAGCCTTGACGATGCCCTGGCCAGGCCCGAGCTCGATGGCGTAGGCCATGTCGACGGGGCCTTCGATGTCCAGCTGGGGTTCGTACACGGCAGCGCCACGCTCGAGCGCGCCCCCGCGGTCGATCCAGCCCTGGCGGCTGGTGCGCAGCAGGTTGGAGGCTCGCACCCCTTGCGGGGCGGGGTCGATCAAGGCGAGGGGCGCCACGTGGGCCATCACCGTGACCAGTCGCTCCTCGAGGAGATCTTCGGTGATGGGGTGCTGGCGGTACACGGGCACCGGGCGGTCGTCGTAGGGGAAGACCCTGAGCTGGTCCATGACATAGCCGTCCTGGACCTCGACCCCGAGGCGCGGGAGCACGAGGGGCACCGGCTGGCCCACATCCAGCAAGAGCATCATGGCACCGCCGCGGGCGAGGTAGTCGAGCAGCGCCTGGTGTTCTGTCTCGCTCAGCGTGGCCCTGGGCCGCGCGATGAGCACCGCCGAGGCGTCGTCGGGCACCGCGGGGGCCTGCATCGGGTCGTCGCGGTCCCGGACCAGGTCGAGGGTCTCGAGCTCGTAGTGATCCTGCTCGAGCAGCTCGACCAGGGTGGAGATGCCGTCGGGGTCGGTGCTCTCGGGATCAGGCTCGCCGTGGCCCTGCAGCGCGTAGATCACGCGCTTGGAGTCGGTCATCAGCTGAGAGAAGGCCTGGTTGAGGGCCGCCTCGCCCAGGAAGACCAGCTCCCTGTCGGCGCCCTTGCCCCGGTTGCGGAACAGGTCCCGGCTGCGCAGGTCCACCCGCTGCTGCCCGCACTGCACCACCACCATGCCGTAGTCGCGGACGCCGAGGGCCTCGGCGGTCAGGCGCTCGCGGTCGAAGTCGATCCAGCGGGACTCGATGGTCAGGGAGCCGTACTCGAGCTCCTCGAGGAGGTCCTTGAGCTCGCGGTTCTTGAAGTAGGTGTCTTTCTTGCCAGCCTGGTGGGTGAAGCCGGTGATCTGAACCGGCTCGCCAGCGATGTCGAGCAGCTCGATCTTGTGCCGTGTGTCCCGCTGCAGCTGGTTGGCCGATTCCTCGGTGAGATCCCAGCGCACACGATGCCTGTCGGCGACGCCGTAGAGCACCACGACCAACGCCACCACCATGGCGGTGACCAGCGTGGCGTTGAAGCCGTAGCTCAGCCTTCGCTTCAGAGATCGGTTCATCGCCAGCGCCTGGACTCGAGGGTGCGGTAGGTGAGGAAGAGGAACACGAAGATGAACCCCACGAAGTACACGATGTCCGCTGTGTCGATCACGCCGCGGGTGAAGCTCCGCAGGTGGGTGAGGAAGGCCGCCTTCTCGAGGACCGAGGCCAGGCCCGGGTGGTCCGTGAGGCTGGCGGCCTGCCCGATGAGCCAGAAGGGCAGCAGGATGATGATGCCTGCCAGGCCGGCGGCCACCTGATCCCGGGTGAGGCTGGAGGCGAACAGGCCGGCGGCGCAGAAGGCCGCCGAGCACAGGAACAGCGCCAGGTAGGAGGTGGCCACGGTGCCCCAGTCGGGATCGCCGTAGTAGGCCAACACCCCGGTGAACACCAGCGTGCCCGCCAGCATCAGGGTGCACAGCACCAGGCTGGCCAGCCACTTGCCGATGATCATGGCCCAGGGGTGGACCGGCGCGGTCATCAGCAGCTCGAAGGTGCCGCTGCGCTGTTCCTCGGCGAAGTGCCGCATGGTGAGCATGGGCAGCACGAAGAGCAGTGAGATGGAGAGGTTGCCCAGCATCACCCGCAGGCTCGCTTCCCCCGTGAGGGTGATGCCCAGGTAGAAGAACACGCCCGCCAGGAACAGGAACACGGCCAAGAAGACATAGGCCAGAGGCGAGACGAAGTAGACGCGCAGCTCCTTGCGGAGGATGGCCCAGGTGGCTCTCATGAGGTGCTCCCGGTGACGACATCTTCACGGCCCACGATGGCCAGGAAGGCATCCTCGAGGCTGGGCTGGATCCGCTCGATGGAGCGCACGGTCCACCCGGAACGGGCCGCCAGGGCGGCGATGGCGGTGCGCGGGTCTTGGTCGGAGAAGACCTCGAGCAGCTCGAAGCCGTCGGTGCCATCGCTGGGGACCACCTGCCGCACCTCGGGCAGGCCCCCCACGGCCCGGGCCAGATCCTGGCCCCGCAGCTCGACTCGGTAGCGCAGCCCGCCGGTGGCGCGGGTGCGCACCTCGTCGAGGGTGCCCGCGGCTGCGATGCGTCCGCGGTCGATGACCACCACCTGATCGCAGGTGGCCTCGACCTCGGCCAGGATGTGGGTGGACAGGATGACGGTTCGGTCGGAGCCGATGGCCCCGATGAGCTCGCGGATGCCGACGTTCTGAGCCGGATCGAGCCCGCTGGTGGGCTCGTCGAGGATGAGCACGGGGGGATCGTGGACCAGGGCCTGAGCCAGGCCCACGCGCTGGCGATAGCCCTTGGACAGGGAGCCCAGGATCCGCCGCTCCCAGCCGGTGAGCCCCACCAGCTCCATCACCTCGCCGATGCGGCGGAAGCGACCACGGGCGGGAACCTCGCGAAGCTCGGCCACGAAGGCCAGGTAGTCGCCCACCGTGAGCTCCTGGTACAGGGGCGGAGCTTCGGGGAGGTAGCCCACCCGGCGCTTGACCTCCATGGGCTGCTGGAACACGTCGAAGCCGGCCACCACGGCGTCGCCGGCCGTCGCCGGCAGGTAGCCGGTGAGGATGCGCATGGTGGTGGTCTTGCCGGCGCCGTTGGGGCCGATGAAGCCCAACACGGAGCCCTTGCCCGCCGTGAAGCTGACGTCTTCGACCGCTAGAAACGGCCCATAGCGCTTGGTGATGCCTCTCGCTTCGATCATGTCTTGTATACCCACCCGCCCAGCGGCTCTGGGGTCGCTGTGGAAGCTCGGGAGTGTAACGATCCCGGCCCGCAGGGTAAAGACATCGCCAACCGGAATCCTCTCTCTCCATGCCCATCTTCCCCCCAAGAGCCTCGGCCCTCTTCACGGCAGCCCTGCTGGCGAGCTCGCCGGCCCGCGCGGAGCGCATCGATCGGGTGGTGGCGGTGGTGGGCGACCGCGTGGTGACCAGCTGGGATCTGCTGCTGGACGATGCCCTCGAGGGGCACCTCCCCTGCCCCGAGCCCGTGCTGTGCGATCCTGCCCGACCCACCCTGGATCGCGTCGTGGAGCGGGCCTTGGTCCGGGGCCTGGCCGCCGACACCGCCACCTACCGACCCGACACCGAGGAGGTCGAGCTGCGCCTGGTGGCCCTGCGCGACAGCTGGGAGCGGCCGGAGGACTACCACCTGCTGCTGCGCTCCATGGGGATCGTGGAGCACGACCTGTCCGGCCTGCTGTTCTCTCGCATGGTGGTCGAGCGCTACGTGCAGCGCCATGTGGCCCTCCCGGTCTACGCGGGTGGCGGTGACCTGGCTGACTACCGCGAGCGCTACGACGAATGGATCCGTGAGCAGCGCGAGCTGGTGCGAATCCGCCTGGTGGAGCCAGACCAGCCGGACGAGCCCACCTCGGATCCGGAGGCGCAGTGATCCGCAGCGCCAGAGCAGCGGATCTCGAGGCGCTGCTCGCCATGGAGTCCTCGCTCTTCGGACAGGGCGCATGGAGCCGGGCGAGCCTGGCAGGCGAGCTGGACGAGCCGCAGCACTGGCTGGCCGTGGCGCCGATCCACGGGCCGCCTCGCGGCTACATCTCCCTGCGCTGCGTCGTCGACGAGGCCGAGCTCCTCAGGGTGGGCGTCCACAGCGACTTCCAGCGCCAGGGGCTGGCCCGCATGTTGATCCAGGCCGGCATCGCCTGGGCCGGCGAGCGCGGCGCCCAGCGCATCTTCCTCGAAGTCAGCGCCCTCAACACCCCGGCCCGGGCCCTGTACATGAGCTGCGGCTTCGAGCCCTGCGGTCTGCGCAAGGGGTACTACTCGCCCGGCGTCGACGCGCTCCTGCTGGCCAAGCCCCTGGGCCCGCGGCCATGAGCTCGAGGGCGGCGATCATCGCCCTGCCGGCGCTGCTGCTCTCCGGCAGCGTCCAGGCCTCGGCGCCCGTCTTCGAGCGGCGACCGGAGCACTGCCAGGCGGGCCTGCTGGTGGACATCAGCCTTCCCCCCGGGGTCGAGCTCCCCGAGCTGGCCAAGGCCCTCGCGCCCCTCGACATCCCAGCGGTCATCCTGGCCAAGCCGCCTCAGCTCGAGGGCTGGCCTTCAGAAGTCCAGGCCCTCGAGGCCAGCGGCGCCGAGCTGGGCCTGTGGCTGAGCCAGGCCAAGGACGCCCCCAGCCGACCAGGATCCAGCCCGATGGCCAGCTGGGCGCGGCTGCGCCAGGAGCGGCGGGATCTGCGGCGGGCGACCGGCCACGCGCCCCGCGCTGCCGGCGCGGCCAAGATCTCCACGGCCCTCGAGGGCAGCCTGGACATCTTCGGCTTCACCTTCCTTCTCCCAGCCCCCGACGGTCTGCTACAGGCCCCCCGCAGGACCACGGACCTCCAGGGCATTGAGGGCTCCAGCGTCGTACTCTGGCCGGTGCAGGTCCTCGAGCAGGACGGCGCCCTCGGCCCCTCTGGGGGGCTGGCGGCGCTGCTGGATCGCACCGCGCTGGCCCTGGAGCGCGGGGACCATCCGGTGGTCCGGCTGCACCTCACCGCTGGCGCCATCCTCCGCGACGGCCCCCTCCTGGCGCGCTGGCAGGCCGAGGTCCTGGCGCCCTGCGGTGCCTCCCTGCTCGACCGCGCCCAGGCGGAGGAGGCCGTGCTCGGTTGGCTGCGCGGCCGCGAGCGGGCCGGCGGACCGTCGGTCGCGGTCGCCCAGGCCGCGCAGGCAGAGCCCACCCGCACGGTTTCGCTGGCCGAGCTCTCCATTCTGGCCGATCAGCTCGCCTGCGACCCCGCCGGAGGAGCCACGCTGCCCAGGGTGGCTGGGGAGCAGCTTGCGCTGGACCAGGCCTTCCTGGCGCTGGCGCTGGCCCTGTCGGGCAGGGCGCCTCCCCTCCCCCTCCACCCGGTGCTGCCCCCTCAGAGCTCCCCACGTTCGGTGCTGCCTCCTGACGGGGCGACCCTCGAGATCCGGACGCTGCAGCAGGCCCTCCAGCCCCTCCTGCCCGGGCCAGGCCAGCAGATCCCATCCTTCGCCCGGGTGGGCGAACAGGCGCTCACCTCAGCCGAGCTGCTGTGTGCCATGGCCTCTGCCGTGGCTGGCGACGACCCAGTGCGGGTCACGCGCACCTACAGCCCCGACCCCTTCGCCCCAGGGCTGGGCTGGGACGGCTACTGAGTGCCGAAGGTGTAGGCCTTGGCGAACTTCTGGGGCTGGACCATGGGCTGGAAGGTCCAGCTGGCGATGGCCTGGGACATGCAGGACTCGAGCATCGCGTCGCGGGTGGTCTGAGGGACCACGCCGATGCCCGAGGTGTGCCCATTCTGGGTGATGGTGAAGCCGACGTCCCAGGTGCCTGCCAGATCCGGGGTGTTCTTGAGGCGGCGCTCGTAGCAGGTGTTCATCTGCTTGGAGTAGGCCTTGAGCGCGGTGCCCACGGACTTGCGGATCTCTTCGGGGTCGCTGAGGGCCATGCCGCTGACCCCCGTGCGGCTGATCTCGATCTGCGGCACGCTGAAGCCGACGCTGCCCAGATCCGCCGCCGGGGCGACCTCGATGCTGCGCTCGTGGAGCTTGGCCAGCTCGGGCTGGTCGACGTCGGAGGAGCCCGTGAAGTCGTAGCGATTGCTCTTCGAGCCGCTGCCGGAGGAGCTGCTGGGGACGTTGGTGATGGTGCCGTGGGACGAGTGGGGAGCCGAGCTGGCGCCGCTGCTGATCGGAGCGACCTCTTCGGCCTTGGCGAGGCTGGGCAGCTGATGCTCTTCGGCCGAAGCGATGTAGAACTCGATCTCGGACTCGGCGTCGAACTGAGCCTGGAGGTCGGCCTGGTGCTGCTGGTCGACACGCCACCACAGCACGGAGCTCGCGCCCACCAGCACCACGAGCACCAGCCCGCCGACCGCTACGTAGACGCCCCAGCGACGCTGGCGCTCGGACTCGACCTGGTCTTCGACACGCTTGCCGATGCCCGGATCCGTAGGAGTCTCGTCACCCGGGATCTCGATCACGCACTTCGGACAGTGGCCGCCGAAGCGCGCGAGCTCCTCGTCGATGGAAGACTTGCAGAACGGGCAGTGAGCCATCGTGTCTCCGGGTTTCCCGTCACTGTCGGGGTGGTCCCGTGCTGGACCGCGCGAGTGTATCACCTGCTGTGGATGCAGACCAGGACAGGGTTCCTGTACACCCGTCCGACACCCCTGTCGGTCTCCGGGTTCCAAACCTGAAGCCTCGCTTCCCGATTGTCATGAGTTTCTCGCTCCCTATGGACAACCTGGTGAGCGAGCCCGGCTGGAAGCCACCGGGCTGCGTGGATAGGCTGCCCACCAATCGGGCGCACTCCGCGCCTTGGAGGCACAGCGGCTCCATGGGCACCACTCGCGATCTTGTCGCTTCCACCCTTGTGGACTCCTTGCTTCCGTACATGGAGAGGGCGCTCGAAGACGTCATCTACGAGGTCCTGGATCGCCGGCGCGTCCCCACCAAGACCGACCTCGACCAGCTGCGCGAGCGCCAAGCGAAGCTCGAGTCCCAGGTGGGCGTGCTCCGCAAGCGCGTGGCCGAGCTCGAGGCGGCCCAGAAGTAGACCGCGCTAGGGGGGAGCGATCACGCCGTAGAGCGCGTCCTGGACATGGACGATCACGTTGCATGCCGCGTGCAGGAAGGCCCCCGTGATGACACCTCCAGAGCGCTCGCGCATCAGCGCGAAGAGCAGCCCTGGGAAGAAGGTGGCGAAGTGCCACCACTGCAGCTCCACCAGCGAGTGTCCGAAGGCGAAGAACAGAGCCGCGATCCATAGGGCGTGACCAAAGGGGATCCCCGCCACCAGGAAACGCCGGGGGAACACCTCGTTGAGCCGGGTCTGCAGGTAGCCCCGGTAGAAGAACTCCTCGGGGATGGCCACGAAGAACAGGTGGTAGGCCACCAGCACCGCCAGGTGGGCGGCCACCAACAGCCAAGGATCGGCGCTCAGGGGGCCCAGGGCGTCCGCCAGCCAGGGGGTGGTGTCGGCCTTGCGGGCGTAGCGCAGCAGGTTGGAGAGGCGGGGGCTGTGGCCGAAGAGCTGGACCTGGTAGAGGTGGTAGAGCAGCATCCAGGGGACCAAGCCGAAGGCCAGCAACTTCAGGTTGACCCCCAGGGCGGCTCGCCACGCGGGCAGATCCCGAAACGCCGGCACGTAGAGGCGGTAGCCATAGCTGTCGGCCCCCCTGAGCTTGCACAGCAACACCGGGCCGTAGATGAACAGGAAGGGCACCAGGGCCAGCAGGGCCTCGTGCAGGCCCAGAGATTCCTGCAGCGTGACCACCGCCCGGATGGCCAGCAGCACCACCAGCCACAGCAGGGTGATCTCCACCAACACCCTGCGCAGCCCGGCGCGGTCGGTGACCAGGGTGCGGTCCCCGGTGTCGTCCTGCGAGGGCGTCGAGGGCTCCGCCGTGGGCAAGCGTTCGGCCATCAGGCGTGGGCCTCCACCGCGATCACGGCGTCCCCGACGCCGCAGTCCAGGCACTCGGCGGCCGAGCCGTCGCGCACGGAGATCTCGAGCCGACCTGTAGAGCCCACCAGGGCGAGGGGCTCACCGGGCTCCACATCGGCGTAGGTGCGCACGAGGGGCAGCCGCTGCCCGCCGAGCTCCACCGTCATGCCCGGCTCCAGATCCGAGGCCGGGATGCTGGTGATCAGGTTGCCGAAGTGGTCGAGGTAGACCACCTCCCCCACGACCAGGTCGAGGGCGCGGCGGGCGCGGGGAAGGTCCAGCAGCTTCAGATCGCCCGCGGGCGGTCCCAGCTGCTCCAGGGGCAGGCCGGCGGCCAGGTGGGCAGCCACCGGCGCCATGATGTCGCGGCCGTGGAAGGTGTGCGACACGCCGGGCAGGTGGAAGCGAGGGTCGGAGGCCACCACAGCCCGGCCCTGGCGGCGCTGCAGCAGCGCCGTGAGCAGGCCGTTGTCGGGGCAGACGAAGCGCTGGCTGCCAAGCTCGCTGGCCACCACGCGCCGGGCGCTGCCCACACCCGGGTCCACCACCACCAGAAAGACCGTGTGGGGCGGGAACCAGTCCACCGCCCCGTCGAGCCAGAGGGCGCCCACCACCAGATCTTGGGGCGGCACCCCGTGGCTGATGTCGATGACCGTGGCATCTGGCGCGATCCCGGCCATCACCCCCTTCATGATCCCCACATAGGGATCACGGCTGCCGAAGTCGGTGAGCACGGCGATGAGGGGGGGCATGGCTCGCTCCTGGAGCGCTGGTCTATCCATCCCGAGGGCTTCCTGCCGCGCTCTATCCGGTTAGGCACGCCCCCCTCACGGAGTGCCCATGAGCCCCGCAGCCCACAAGCTCCCTCTCTCGGACCTGCTCGCCAACCCTCGCGACCTCGCCCGCTGGGCGCTGCACGTCAAGCTCCGCGAAGCCCTCGATCCCGAGCGCCCCGAGCAGCTGCGCCGCCTGTGGCCCCTGTGGCGGCTGGCCTGGCGCGCCAGCGGCGCTCAGCGCCGGCGCATGGCCACCGAGCTGCAGGTCGTCTTCGGCCCGTCCGTCCCTCCACGCCAGATCCGGGGCATGGTCCGTTCCTGCTACCGGGTGGCCTTCCGGGCGCAGCTCGAAGAGCTGCTCATGGGCAAGCTCAGCGCGGGCACCGTGGACAAGTTCCTGGACCTGCGCGGCATCCCCGCGCTGGATCGGGCCCTCGAGCGCGGCCGCGGCGCGATCATCCTCTCGGCCCACGCCGGCAGCTTCATGCTGCCCATCGCCTCGCTGTCCCTCAAGGGCTACCCCTACACCCAGTTCGCAGCCCGTGGGCTGCCCCCCGAGGATGTGGCCGCGCTGCACCCCGAGGCCCTGGCCACCAACCGCTGGCAGCGCGAGGTCATCGAGGTCAAGGAGTCCCACGAGGACCGCCTCCCCGCCAACTTCATCACCCTGGACACCCCCACCCGCGAGCTGTTTCGCCTGCTGGAACGCAACCAGCTGGTGGCGCTGGCCTTCGACGGACGCCAGGGCAACCGCTGGGTGCGCACCGAACTCCTGGGGCGCCAGGCGCTGCTGAACCCAGGGGCGTTTCGCCTCGCGGCCAGCACCGGCGCGGCCATCGTGCCCACCCTGTGCCATACCCCCAAGGCAGCCACCAGCGTCTGCCAGCTGGGCGAGCCCCTGATCCCCCACGGCAAGGACTGGCGCGGCCTGATGCGGCGCTTCATCACCGAGCATGCCGACCCCTGGTTGCGCGAGCACCCCGAGGAGTACGGCACCTGGCTGGCGCACTGCCGGCTGCGGGCCGCCGTGGACGATCACCCGCTGTTCATCGACTATGCCCAGGACGAGCGCTGGAAGGCGCACCCGGAGCTGTAGCGGCGGGCCCTACCACATCCCGAACACGGGGTTCTTTTCCTGTACCAGCTGCAGAGGAGCCTGCACGCCCCCGTAGTCATGGCCCGGAAAGACGGTGTACGGCTCGGTCACCGCGGCCAGTCGGCGCAGACTGAGGGCCATAGCCTGGGGGTCGGAGGTGTCCAGATCAACTCGCCCGCAGCCCTGCACGAACAGGGTGTCCCCCGTGAGCAGAGCGCCGTCGGCCAGGAAGCAGGCGGAGCCGGGGCTGTGGCCGGGCGTGTGCCAGACAGAGATGCGCAGCCCTCCGACGGAGATGACGTCGCCTTCTCCGTGCTCAACCACCTGGGAGGCATCCAGGCGGCAGCGCTCCTTCAACAGCTCCGCGTCGGCGCGGTGCACGTGCACGGGGCCGACGCCCGCGCGGACGAGCTCGAAGACGCCGGGGACGGGGTGTCCCCACAGGTTCCCGCCAGCGTGATCGCCGTGGTAGTGCGTGACGATGCTGCCCACCACGCGCATGCCATCCTGCCGGGCTCGCTGGACCAGCCCCATGGGGTCCCAGGAAGGGTCCACCACCAGGCACTCGCCCGCCTCGCGATCGCCCACGAGGTAGGCGAGGTTGACCATCTGAGCAGCGGTGCGGTCGCCGACAGCATGGTCGCGCCCCGACAAGCTCTGAACGAAGTAGCTGGGCAAGGTCATGGGAACCTCCTGACGGACGGAGCCTAACAGAGGCGATGCGCGCGCTCCGCGATCCAGCTCACCGATCCCTTTGATGCTGCGATGTGGCAGGCTATCCTCTTGTTCGCCCTCACATGCCCCGGGAGGCATGCATGCCCCGCGCGTTGTTCGTCCTCGCCCCCTGCCTTCTCCTCGGATGCCCCACCGCCGGAGACCCCAAGCCGGTGGACACCCAGCCTCCCGTGGACACCACCCCGCCCGAGGAGACGGGCTTCGTCTGCGAAGAGAACGCCGCAGGCGATCTGCCCGCCGAGGTCACCTGGATCTCCACAGGCGCCGCAGGCGGCCGCTACACCTTCGCGGACCGCAAGATGGTGAGCGACTACCAGGGCTACAACGGCACCTATGACCTCAACGCCGAAGAGGTCTACGGGGCCGCGAGCTTCACCCTGGAGGGCCCCGCCACGATCTACGGTGCCCGGGTGCTCTGGGGTCACCTGCCCCAGGAGGACATGCCCGCTCAGCTCATGCTGTGGCCGGACTTCTCCTCCGACTTCTACGCCTTCGACATCTGGAACCCCTACGGCGCCTACACCCGCTGCCTCGGCCCTGACGACGAGTACACCGAGGTCACCTACGCCTTCCCCGATCCCGTGCAGGTCTCCCAGCCCCTGCCCGTCTTCGCGGGCTACCATCGGGGCCCCGTCCTCGAGACCACCGAGGGCGAGTTCGACTACACCGAGCCCGAGCTGGTCTACCTGGCGCCGGCGTTCGGTGGCATCCCCGATCCCCCGGTGGCCGGGGTTCGCTGGCCCGACGTGGACGAGCAGACCTACCACGAGGGCATGATCATGTCCTTCTACGGCTTCGCCGTGGAGCTGGCCGTGGTCTATGACGACTCCCTCGCCCCCGAGGACAAGCCCTTTCAGGACGACGACGCCCTGCGCGCCTCGAGCCGCGTGGCCTGGGGCGACTACGACGGCGACGGCGACGACGACGTGATGACCAACGGCCCCACCCTGTACCAGAACCAGGGCGACGGCAGCTTCGTGGACGTCACCTCCGCCGCCATCCCCGGCGGCGTCACCAACAGCTCCGGCGGCGGCGTGTGGGGCGACTACGACGGCGACGGTTGCCTGGACTACTTCGGCCAGGGCGGCAGCTACACCGCGGGCGAGGTGCTGCTGCACAACAACTGCGACGGCAGCTTCACCGACACCTGGCCCACCAGCGGCATCGATGACACCCAGAGCGCCCGGGACTGCGACGGCGACGGCGAGCCCGAGCACAGCCCCACCGAGGGCGTCGGCTGGGTGGACTACGACGGCGACGGGTACCTCGACCTGTACCTGGCCAACTACGAGTGCTCGTCGTCCTACGACTACTACGAGAACTACGACGACCGCCTGTTCCGCAACAACGGCGACGGCACCTTCAGCGACGTCAGCGAGGAGGTCGGGATCGAGACCAGCAACCAGGCCGGCCGAGGCGTCACCCCGGGTGACTACGACATCGACGGCGACGTGGACATCTTCGTGTCCAACTACCGGCTGGACAAGAACTTCTTCTACGAGAACCTGGGCCAGGGCGCGCTGGACGAGCTGGCGTCGTCCAACGGCACTCAGGGCTCCTACAACATGGACTGGCGCAGCTACGGCCACACCATCGGCGCGGTCTTCGGCGACATCGACAACGACGGCGACTTCGACATGGTGCATGCCAACCTGGCCCACCCGTTCTACTACCACTTCTCGAACCGCACGATGGTGCTGATCAACGACGGCACGGGCGAGTTCGACAACGAGGGCGACGAGCGGGGCATCTACTACCGCGAGACCTCATCCAACCCGGTGCTCTTCGACGCCGACAACGACGGTGACCTGGACCTCTTCATCACCAACGTCTACGCCGAGCGCGACAGCGACTTCTACGTCAACGACGGCACGGGCCACTTCGAGCTGCAGAACTGGGAGAGCGGGCTGGTGGTGCAGAACGGCTGGGGAGCGGCCGCGGCGGACTACGACAACGACGGCGACGTGGACCTGCTGGCATACGACCTGTTCCGCAACGACGACGCCTCGAGCAACCACTGGCTGCAGGTGCGAGCCGTGGACCTCGAGGGCAACACCGCGGCGCTGGGTGCGGTGGTCCAGGTGGACAGCGGAGACCTCAGCCAGCTGCGCCTGATCAGCGGCGGCTCGGGCACCTCGAGCCAGGACAGCCAGACCCAGCACTTCGGGCTGGGTGCGCGCGACAGCATCGACTCCATCACCGTCTACTTCCCCTACCAGGAGCAGGCGGTGACGGTCAGCGGCGTGGACGTGGACCAGCGGGTGTGGGTCTACAGCGACGGCACCCACAGCACCGGCTTCGCCCCCCGCTAGGCCGCCACGGCCGACACGGC
>CALDOK010000376.1 GCA_937912125.1 uncultured Pseudomonadota bacterium | reverse complement strand
GCCGTCAGCAGCAGCAGCGCGCCGGGCACCACCGAGGTGACGATGAGCGAGCCCCAGAGGTCGAAGCCCATGGTGTGGGTGAAGGCTTCCATCTGGCCTGACAGGTAGTCGGCGAACGCGGTGCAGAAGAACCACACGCCCATCATCAGGCTGACCACCCGCACCGGCGAGAGCTTGGTGACCATGGACAGGCCGATGGGAGAGAGGAAGAGCTCGGCGATGGTGTGGATCAGGTAGACCGCCACCAGCCAGTACAGGGCGGCCTGCCCGTGGATCCGCGCTGATTCCTGGCCCAGGTACATGACCCCGAAGCCCGCGCCCAGCAGGATCAGACCCCAGCCCATCTTGGCCGAGGTGGACAGGCCCCACTTGTGCTTGTCGTTCCAGGCCCACAGGATGGAGAAGACCGGGGCGAGGACGAAGATGAAGATGGGGTTGAAGCCCTGGAAGAACACCACGGGCATCTCCCAGCCGAAGATGTGCCGGTCGGTCTGCTCGAGGGCGAACAAGGTCATGGTGCCGCCGGCCTGCTCGAAGCCCATCCAGAAGAAGATGACGAAGATCGAGAGCACGAAGACGACGATGACCCGATACCACTCCTCTTTCCCGAGCTTCGCGCGGAAGAGGCTGAGGACCACGAAGGACATGAGGATGCCGCCCAGGGCGAAGGGCAGCCAGACCGGGATGAGCGAGGGCATGAACCCCGAGAACAGCCAGACGCTCATCACCGCCATGGCCACAGCGGCCAGGCCCAGGCTCCAGATCACGATGTCGCGGGCGTCCTTCATGTCCAAGCGGGAGTCCGCGGTGACCTCACGCCCCGGGGGGAAGCCGGCCGTGCCCAGCAGCTTCTGGCCCCAGTGGAACAGCAACAGGGAGAAGATCATGCCCACCGCAGCGACGACGAAGCCGATGTTCCAGCCCCAGTCGTGGGTGGCAGCGGTGCTCTCGGCCACCCAGGCGCCGAAGATGGCCAGGAAAGCGCCCAGGTTGATGCCCATGTAGAAGATGGTGAACGCACCGTCGCGGCGGTTGTCCTCTTCGTCATACAGCCCGCTGACGATGGTCGAGATGTTGGGCTTGAAGAAGCCGTTGCCCAAGATGACCAGGCCCAGACCGTAGAACATGGACATCGCCCCGGGGATGCCCATGACGAACAGGCCGGCGCACATGACGATGCCGCCCATCCAGATGGCCTTGCGGGAGCCCAGGATCTTGTCGGCGAAGTAGCCGCCGATCAGCCCCGAAGAGTAGACCAGAAGAAGGTAGAGGCCGTACAGGGCCAAGGCCTCGGTGCGGACCACACGCTTGACCTTCTCCTTGATGACCCACTGGCCGAAGACCTCGGGATCGGTGCCGACGCTGGCCACGGCCTCGTCGAAGAGCCCATCCAGGTCGGTCTTCAGGTCGGTCATCGCCAGCTGAACATCACCGATCATGTCCGTCGCGTTGGAGCGATCCCACAGCGCCGCCACCGCCGCGGGCACCTCGGCGTCGTGGGCTGACTCCGCGTCGTCATCGTAGTTGGGGGTCGCCACACCCACCGCCTCATACAGCTTGGCGGTCTGCTCCCGGTTGAGATCGCCGAGGGCGGACTCGAGCACGGCCGGCGCATCGGACTGGATGGCGTCGACGATCTCCTCGCTGTGCACCAGGGAGTTCGTGTACTGGCCCAGGAAGATGACCTGGGTGAGATACAGCACCAGCAGCGCGCGCATGGTGTAGAACGAGAAGCGCTCGGCGGCTTCGGTGCCGAACAGCACGTACAGCCCTGGTGGGTGCTTCATCTTGGCGTCAGCCATGGGAGTCCTCGGGGAGCGGGGGTGCACGCACCTATCCCCTTTCGAGCGTCATCTCACGCTCGAGCGCGGCCGTGGACGGTGCGAGCCCAGCGGGGGCTAGGGCTCGTAGTCGTAGGTGGTGTTGGCGGTCTGGCTGTAGTAGCCGTACACGGTGGAGTAGCTGCCGCTGGCGTCGTTGTTGTAGCCGCCCAGGATCGCCGCCGCGTAGCCGCTGGCTTCGTTGCTGTAGCCGCCGGCCACCGACGCGTAGTCGTAGCTGGCGTAGTTGTTGTAGCCGCCGGAGACCGTGGTGTAGTAGTCGGTGGTCCAGTTGCTGTAGCCGCCCAGGATGGCGCTGTAGTAGCTGTACGCGTAGTTGTAGGAGCCGCCAACGACCACCGCGCCGGTGTAGCCGGCCTGGTTGCCCGCACCGGCGACCACGGCTGAGTAGCTGGCGCTGGCGTAGTTGCTGTCGCCGGACAGGACGGCCGAGGCGCTGCCCGAGGCTTCGTTGTAGGTGCCCGCCACCACGCCGGCGTAGCTGCCGCTGGCCTGGTTGCCATAGCCAGCCAGGGACGCAGAGTAGGAACCCGTGAGGTAGGCGCTGTAGCCACCCACCACCGTCGAGCCGTAGCCCATGGCGTAGTTGTTGCCGCCACCGAGCACCGAGGCGTGCTCGTTGCTGATGGTGTTGCCGTAGCCCGCGACGATACCGCCGAAGCTGGTGTAGTCGTGGTAGGGGCCGACCACGAGGTTGTGGGAGCCCGTGCGGCTCTCGTAGCCGTCGGCCTCGTCGTAGCCGATGATCAGGTTGCCCTTGCCGTTTTCGCGGCCATCCGTGGCGCCGGTGCCGCTCTGGATGTACATGTTGGCGCCGCTCAAGACGAGGTCTCCAGAGCCGTCCACGCTCAAGACCGTGCCCAGGTCCTCGATGGTGGCCAGGTCGCTCTGCAAGCCCGCGATGTCCAGCGCGTTGTCCACGACATCGGCCTCGACGAATGCCATGTCGGCCTGCAGATCGGCGACTTCCCCCTGCAGCGTGGAGATGCTGCTGCCGTGGCCTAGAGAGTTGGTCTGCAGGGTGGAGATGGCGCCGCTGTTGGCGCTCACGGAGGCCTGCAGGGTGCCCAGGTCGGACTGCACGCCGCTGACGTCGCTGGTCAGGCTGGCCACGCTGGTCTCGAGGGAGCCGATGGAGCTGGCATGCTCCGCGGCGGTGGTCTCGAGGGCAGCCAAGCCGTCCTCGAGGTAGCCCAGATCGACCGTTCCGGTGGAGGCCTCGAGGGAATAGATGCGCCCCTCGTGGTCATCGAGGCTGTCAAACAGATCGCCGATGGCCGTGGCGTTCTCGGCTGCCTCGATGGAGTTGACCGCGATGCTGGAGGTGTTGCCGTGGACATCGGACTGCAGCTCGGCCATCGCAGCCTCGTAGGAGGCCAGGCTGTCCTCGAGCTCTTGGATGAGCGCGCGCTGGGCGCTCACGGTGCCAGCGAGCTCGTCGAGCTGATCCTGGGTCACACCTTCGGACCCGCAGCCAATGGAGAGAGCGAGGAGTGGAAGGACGAAGCGCATCATGGGGAACCTCCCGCAGCGAAGGGATGGACATGGATCACGCACCATAGCTCGAAGCTCACCGACCTGGCGCATCCGATATGCGACAATCAGCGCGCGAGCGTCACGAGGCCCGTCCCGCAGGTGGGAGCTTCGCTCTGTCGACGCAATCCTCGAGCCCGGGCGCGTGACCATGGCCATCTTCGGACGCGGCAAGACCAAGACCCTGCTGGACGATCTGGAACAAGGATCCTGGCAGCAACCAGGGGAGCGCGACTCCCTGATCGGCGCCCTGCGGCAGGCAGCCCCCGGGGCATCCGAGGTGGTCCCGCTCATCTGGAACAAGGACGCCGCGGTGCGCCAGGCCGCCGTGGAGCTCTTCCTGCAGAAACCGTCCTCGGGTGCCGTGCGGGATCTGGTGGAGCAGATGGGCCAGCAACCCGCCCACGTGCGCTCCTTCGCCTCCCGCTTGATCCCGCGCATCGACGTCGAGGTGATGGAGAAGGTGGTGGGCGACCTGGTCAAGGACCGCGCCCCCGCCCGCCAGCGCCAGGGATGGGAGCTGGCAGTGGACATGTCCGGCGAGGCCGGCGCTCGCTGGAAGGCGCGGGCAGCCAAGGAGGCCCAGGGCGAGGTGCGGTTGACCGCAGTGCGACGCCTGGTGCGCGACGCCAGCCCCGGGCGCCACGCCGATCTGCTGCTGGAGCTGGCCAGGGACCGCGACAAGCGCGTCGCCTCTGCCGCGGTGCAGGCGCTGGGCGAGGTGCAGGACCGCAGGGTGCTCACGCTGATGCTCGATGCCTTCGCCCACGGAGACGCCAACAGCCGCTCCCTCGCCAAGTCCTACCTGGACAAGCAGGCCCAGGCGCACCCCGCGCAGATGCGCCACCAGCTGATCGAGCTGCTGGGCGAGGGCGAAGACGCCACCAGGCGCATGGCCGTCGACCTGCTGATGAAGACGGGCACGCCCACCGAGGTGCTGCTCGAGATCCTGCTCTTCGCCCGCAACCTGGTGGGCTGGCTTCGAGACCGAATCCTGGAGACCCTGCGGAGCATGGGCGACGAAGTCCTGCGCCACGCGGTGGTCCTGCTGGAGCACGAGAACGAGGACGTGCGCACGGCGGCGCTGGTGATGGTGCAGTACTTCGAGGACCCTCGCGTGGTCCCGCCCCTCTGCAAGCTGCTCAAGGACCCGGACTGGTGGCTGCGCATCACCGCCTGCGACGCCCTGGGCTCCCTGGGGGATGAGCGCGCCGTGCCCGCTCTGGTCCAGGCGCTGGAGGACGAAGAGGCACGCTGGGCCGCCATCGATGCCCTGGCGCGCATCGGCTCCACCAAGGCCCTCGAGCCCCTCTCCAAGCTGCTGCGCGACAAGCGGCCCGAGGTGCGCCTGGACGTGGTGACCGCCCTGGGGCGCTTCACGGACGAGCGCATCCTGCCCATGCTCGAGGTGATGGAGGGCAAGGACCCGTCCAGCGACGTGCGCACCCGTGCCGCCGAGGTCCGGCGCGACCTGGGGGCCAGGCTGGGGCGCGAGGCCAAGGCGGTGGACCAGAGCGGCGCGGCGGTCAACGCCAGCGATCTCAGCCGGCCCATCGACAAGCTGCTGGCCCGGATCCGTGAGCAGGGCTGCTCCGACCTGCACATCACCGTCGGGGAGCCTCCCATCGTGCGTCACAGGGGCAAGCTGGAGCGCATGGCGGACGTCCCCCCCCTCGACGCCCGCGCCGCCCAGCGGGCCATCGTCCAGATCCTCTCGGACCGCCACAAGCAGTCCATCAAGGAGCTGGGCGAGGTGGACTTCTGCCACTCCATCCCCGACATCGGGCGCTACCGCGTGAACGCCTACATGCAGCGCTTGGGGCTCTGCGCGGCCTTCCGGGTGATCCCCAACATCCCCCCCACCTTCGCCGACCTGCGCATCCCGGGCAGGCTCACCGAGCTGCTGGACTACCACCAGGGCATCATCATCGTCTCGGGCCCCGCCGCGAGCGGTAAGAGCACCACCCTCGCGGCGGTCATCAACCTCATCAACGAGACCAAGCCCGACCACATCATCACCCTGGAAGACCCCATCGAGTTCGTTCATCCCGTCAAGATGGCCCTGGTGAACCAGCGGGAGATCGGGTCCCACTCCGAGTCCTTCGCCCGGGCCCTGCGGGCCTCGCTGCGCCAGGACCCCGACGTGATCATGGTGGGCGAGATGCGCGATGTGGAGACCATCCGCATGGCTCTGATGGCGGCCGAGACCGGCCACCTCGTGCTGGCCACCATGCACACCACCTCGGCCCCCCAGACCATCGACCGGCTGGTGGGCAGCTTCCCGCCCGAGGAGCAGCAGCAGGTGCGCATGGGCTTGTCCGAGAGCCTCAAGTACGTGATCTGCCAGCAGCTGCTGCCCCGCAAGGACGGTCAGGGGCGGGTGGCGGTCTTCGAGGTGCTCAAGGGCACCCTGAGCATCGGCAAGCTCATCCGCGACAGCAAGACCTTCCAGATCCCCGGCATGATGCAGATCGGCCGATCGGTGGGCATGCAGACCGTGGACCAGGCCCTGATGGGGCTGGTAGAGGAGGGCCTGATCGCTGCAGAGGACGCCTGGCTCCGATCCGAGAAGCCGGAGACCTTCGCCCCCTTCTGCAAGCCCGCGTTCCTGCGCGAGGTGGAGGCCAGCCCATGAGCGTCCACCCCATCGACCGCTTCCTCAAGCTCATGAACGACCGCGGCGCCTCCGACCTGCACCTGAGCGTCGGGCGCCCGCCCATCTTCCGCATCTCCGGTCGCATCGAGGCCATCCGCTACCGCGTGCTCACTGACGACGACTTCGAGCGCCTGATGCGCCCCACGGCCCCCGACCGCATCTGGAAGCGCTACCTGATCGATGGCGACGCGGACTACGCCTACGAGGTCGGGGGGCTGGCGCGCTTCAGGGTGAACGTGTCCAGGCAGCACCGGGGGCGGGCGGCGGTGTTCCGGATCATCCCCACCAAGATCATGACGGTGGAGCAGCTGCGCCTGCCGGACTCGGTCCACAAGCTCACCAGCCTGACCGGCGGGCTGGTGCTGGTCACCGGCCCCACAGGCTCGGGCAAGTCCACCACCCTGGCGGCCATCATCCACGAGATGAACCAGAACCGCGCCATGCACTTCGTGACCATCGAGGACCCCATCGAGTTCGTACACCAGAACCGGAAGTCCCTGGTCAGCCAGCGGGAGATCGGCCCCCACAGCCGCAGCTTCTCGAACGCCCTGCGGGCCGCCGTGCGCGAGGACCCCGACTGCATCCTGGTGGGCGAGATGCGCGACCTCGAGACCATCGAGATGGCCCTGTCCGCAGCCGAAACCGGCCTGCTGGTCTTCGGCACCCTGCACACCAACTCCGCCGCCAAGACCGTGGACCGGGTGATCAACGTCTTCCCCTCGGACAAACAGGACGGCGTTCGCCTGGCCTTGTCCGGCGTGGTCAAGGGCATCCTGTCCCAGCAGCTGCTGCGCCGAAAGGGTGGTGGTCGGGTGGCCGCCGTGGAGGTGATGTTCGGCGCCCCCACCCTGGCGGCCCTGATCCGCGAGGGCAAGACCCACCAGGTCACCAACTACATCTCCCAGGGCCGCTCACGGGGCATGATCGGCATGGACGACAGCCTGCGCAAGCTGGTGGGCGAGGATCTTGTCGAGCCCGCCGCTGCCCTCGAGAAGGCTCTTGACAAAGACGAGATGCGCAAGTGGCTGCAGGGCCAGGGGCATCGGGTCGGGGACGAGTTGGGTAGTTAGCCGGGCCCGCCCGTGGCCTCCGCAAGGCCCTGTTGACGCGGCGGGGGCCCACCCTGCGCTCGACTACGCTCGCTTGGGTCCACCCCGGCGCTACGCGGGCCGTGCTGCGGCCGGTTGCCGAGCGCAGGGTCACCCGGGGCGGCGCCCTATCTCACGGGCTATACCGCCTTCATCCTGCGGTAGAACCCTGGAGCTTCCATGTCCGAGCAGAGCAAGGTCCGCGTCCCCATCCTCGAGCAGATCCGCACCATGAAGTGGAACTTCTGGGTAGCCAACGGCATCGAGGCCCTCGAGCGGCTGGCCTTCTTCGGCGTGCGCGCTGTGGTGGGCCTGTACATGTACGGCGAGACCTCAGCGCTGCACCTGACCATGACCGAGAAGGGCATGATCTTCGGCATCTGGGCGCTCATCCAGTGCTTGGTGCCCATGGTCAGCGGCGGGTACACCGACACCTACGGCTATCGCAAGTCCATGTACGTGGCCTTCGCCATCAACATCGTGGGCTACTGCACCATGGCCAACGCCAACGGCTTCTGGATCATGATGCTGGCGGCCTGCCTGGTGGGCACCGGCACCGCCATCTTCAAGCCCCCAGTGCAGGGCTCGGTGGCCAAGTCGCTGAACGACGGCAACTCCTCGCTGGGCTTCGGCATCTTCTACCTGCTGGTCAACGTTGGCGGCCTGCTGGCTCCCATGGGCGCGGCCATGCTGCGCGGCGACCCCCTGGACCAGCCCACCTGGAGCTACGTCTTCTACGGCGCCGCCATCGTCACCGCCACGGCGTACATCCCCGCCACCTTCCTGTTCCGCGAGCCCGAGATCGACCAGAAGGCCAAGGACAAGAAGCCGGTGCAGGTCTTCAAGGAGACCATGGGCACCCTGTGGCGCGACCAGCCCATGCTCCGGTTCCTGCTCGTGGTCTCGGGCTTCTGGTTCATGTTCATGCAGCTGTGGGATCTGCTGCCGAACTTCCTGGACGAGTGGGTGGACACCCGCGACGTGGGTGCCATGGCCAGCAACCTGCTGGGCGACTCGGCCGGCCCCTGGCTGATGGCCGACGGGGCGCTCAAGCCCGAGATGCTCATCAACATCGACTCCGCCGCCATCGTGCTGCTGGTGCTGCCCATCTCCTGGTTCTTCGGGCGCTTCAAGATGATGACCAGCCTGGTGCTGGGCATGTTGATCGCCACGGTGGGCTTCACCCTGTCGGGTATGGGCCAGGCGGGCACCTTCGCGGCCATCATGATCTTCGTCTTCGCCATCGGCGAGATCATCTGCAGCCCCAAGTTCTCCGAGTTCATCGGCATGACCGCCCCGCCCGACAAGAAGGCGATCTACATGGGCTACTCGAACATCCCGTTCGCCATCGGCTGGGCCGTGGGCAACTGGGCGTCGGGCCCCCTGTACGACAACTTCTCCTCCCGCACCGACCTGGCCCGCACCTGGCTGGTGGAGCAGGGCGGCATGGCCGCCGAGGCCGTCGAAGCCATCCCTGGCGAGGACGTGCTGAACACCATGGTGACCACCATGGGCGCCGGTGCCGACACCTACACAGCCACCACCGTGCTCTGGGACGCCTACCACCCGTGGATGATCTGGCCGATGTTGGGCTCCGTGGGCCTGCTCTCCGTGCTGGGCATGATCTGGAACTACCTGCAGGCCCAGAAGTCGCAGCCCGCCACCGCGGTCAAGCACAAGATCGAGGTGGACTGACACCGTGGGTTCCCACGCGCGGACCCTGGGGCCTGTCACCGCGACCATGCTGGTGGTGGCCAGCATGGTGGGCACCGGCGTGTTCACGACCACCGGCTTCCTGGTTGGCGACATCGGCTCCAACCCGGCGGTCCTGGCTTGCTGGGCCTTGGGGGGCGTGCTCGCGCTGGCGGGCGCGCTGACCTATGGCGAGCTGGCCAGCGCCATCCCCGAGAACGGCGGCGAGTACCTGCTGCTGTCCCGCATCTACCACCCATCCGTGGGCTTCGTGGCGGGCTGGATCTCGCTCATCGTGGGCTTCTCGGCGCCCATCGCCGCCGCCGCCCTGGCCTTCTCCCGCTACCTGGCGGCGGTCTTCCCGGGCCTGCCAGAGTTGCCCGTCTCCCTGGCCCTCATCGCCGTGCTGTCCGGGGTGCACTGCCTGCGCCTCGAGCTGGGCTCCGGCTTCCAGAACGCCCTCACCATCGGCAAGACCGTCCTGATCCTCGCCTTCATCGTAGGGGGCCTGTGGCTGGGCAGCCCCGCCCGCTGCCTCGAGCCCGGTAGCGTGCCCATGGGGCAGGCGCTGTTCAGCTCCGGCTTCGCGGTCGGGCTCATCTTCATCAGCTTCAGCTACCAAGGCTGGAACGCCTCGCTCTACATCGCCGGCGAGCTGAGGCGCCCCGAGCGCTGGCTGCCTTTGTCCCTGGTGCTGGGCACCCTGCTGGTGGCCCTGCTCTACCTCGGGCTCAACGCGGTCTTCTTGGCCGCTGTGCCCGCCGAAGAGCTGGCCGGCCAGCTCGAGGTGGGCCACCTGGCCGCCGTGGCGCTCTTCGGCGAAGGCGCCGCCCGGGTGCTCTCCACCATCATCGCCGTGGGCCTCATCTCCACAGTGGGGGCCTACATCATGACCGGCCCTCGGGTCTACGAGGCCATGGGACAACACTTCCCGGGCCTGCGCTTCATCTCCGGCCGCGTCCAGGGTGGAGGCCCAGTGCGCTCCATCCTGATGCAGGGAGGCGTGGCGGCCATCATGGTGGCCACCGCCAGCTTCGACACGCTGCTCACCTACACGGGCTTCACCTTGAGCGCCGTCGCCGGCCTGGCGGTGGTGGGGGTCATCGTGCTGCGCTTCCGCGAGCCCGATCTCCCAAGGCCCTACCGCACCTGGGGCTACCCGTTCACCCCCATCCTCTTCGTGCTGCTCATGCTCTGGATGATGGGCCACGCGGTGGTCGATCGACCCGCGGTGGCCCTGGCCGGCGCGCTGACCGTAGGGGTTGGCTTCGTGCTGTGGTGGTTCTTCGAGCGGGGCCGGAGCGCCTGACGCCCAGCCTGGGGTCAGCCCGCGAGCACCCGGTCCATCACGAAGCGCACGGGCACGCCCAGGGCCACATCCCATCCCTGCCAGTCCTCCGCTCGCGGCAGCTCGAGCAGCGCGGCGCAGGCGGTGCCAAAGGGCACACGCTGGCCGGTCAACAGCTCCACCAGCTCGCCCACGACGGGGTTGTGGCCCACGAGCAGCACCCCGGGTGCGGCGCCAGCCCACTGAGCCACAGCCTGGAGATAGGCGGACGGCCCGTCGTGGTACAGGTCCCAGCTGCTGAACACCCGAGGCGCCCTGTCGAAGGCACCCGCCATGTGATCCCAGGTCTGGGTGGTGCGCCGGGCTTCGCTGTGGATGACCACGCCGGGCTGCCAGCCCACGCTGGCCAGCTGCTGGCCCAAGCGCACGGCCTGCTGCACCCCACGGAGAGTCAGGGGCCGATCGCGGTCCGAGCCGGAGCCGCCCCAGCCAGCCTCGGCATGCCGCGCCACTACGAGCCTTGCCTTGGGGTCCACGCTCACTCCCGGGCCAGGTGAGGGTTCACCTTCACCCGCTGCCGGGATAGCCGCCAGCAGACGCCCGGGGCCTGGCCCCGTCGCCGCCCAAGGAGGGCCCATGCGCGCGCTGAGCTTCATTCTGGACGGCAGCCCCGTTACCGCCCAGGCCGAGCCAGGCGCCACCGCCCTGGACCTGCTGCGAGACCGCATGGGGGTCACCTGCCTCAAGCGCGCCTGCGGCCAGGGCAGCTGCGGCGCCTGCACCGCCATCATCGACGGAAAGGCCCGGCCCACCTGTGCCATGAAGGCCGAGCAGCTGGCCGGCCGCTCGGTGATCACCACCCGGGGAATCCCCCCCGAGGAGCGGGACATCTACGTGCGCGCCTACGCCGACACCGGCGGCTTCCAGTGCGGTTTCTGCACCCCCGGGCTGGTGCTGCGCACCAAGGCTCTGCTGGACCGCGACCCACGCCTCGACCGTGACACCATCGCCAAGGCCCTGGGCCCTCACGTCTGCCGCTGCACCGGCTGGCACGGAGTCTTCCGCGCCATCCAGGCGGCCGCCGCCCTGCGACGGGGCGAGTCCCGCCCCTCCCCCACCGCCGCTGGTCTCGGTGACTCTGCCCAGCGCTACCAGGCCTGGGAGCTGGTGCTGGGCGAGCGTCCCTTCATCGCGGACCGCGCACTTCCAGGGATGCTCCACGGCGCCCTGGTCTTCGTGCCCCAGCCCCACTGCCGGCTGCTGTCCATCGACGCCAGCGACGCCCTGGCCCTGCCTGGGGTACACGCCGTGATCACCGCGGCCGATGTGCCGGGCGAGCCATGGCAGGGGCTGCTGCGCAAGGACTGGGCTCCCCTGCTCCCCGTCGGCTCCCTGAGCGTCTGTGTCGGCGACGCCGTGGCCGCGGTGGCCGCCGACAGCCGCGCCATCGCCCGCCACGCCGCCAGCCTGGTGCGGGTGGAGGTCGAGGTCCGCGAGCCGATGCTCGAGCTCGAGCAGGCCGCCCAGGACCCCGCGTACGTGCTGGGAAGCTCCACCATCCGCCGCGGCGACACCGCCACGGCCCTGGCGGGCTCGGCCGTGGTGATCCGCGAGCGCTTCGAGACCCAGCGGGTGGACCACGCCTTCCTCGAGCCCGAGGCCGCCCTGGCCCGACCCACCCCAGGGGGGGGCTTGCACCTGCTCTCCTGCGGCCAGGGGATCTTCGACGACCGCCGCCAGCTGGCGAACTTCCTGGCCCTGGACCCAGCGCTCATCGAGGTGGAGCTGGGGGGCGCCGGGGGCGCCTTCGGCGGCCGAGAGGACCTGAGCGTCCAGCCCCACGCGGCCCTGCTCGCCATGGTGACCCAGCGCCCTGTGCTGGTGGAGCTGTCCATGGACGAGTCCCTGCGCACCCACCCCAAGCGCCACCCCCTGGTGCTCGACTACGCCATGGGCTTCGACGCCGACGGGCGCATCACCGCGCTGGAGGCCGACATCATCGGCGACACCGGCGGTCACGCCTCAGTGGGCGAGAAGGTGCTCGAGCGGGCCGCGGGCCACAGCGGTGGGCCCTACCACATCCCCTGCGCGCGGGTCACCGCCACCACGGTGCGCACCCACAACCCCACCTGCGGCGCCATGCGCGGCTTCGGCGCCAACCAGGCCGCCTTCGCCCTCGAGGGCTGCATGGAGCGCGCCGCAGACAGGCTGGGCATCGATCCCCTCGAGATCCGGCTGCGCAACGCCGCCCGCCCGGGCGACACCCTGGTCACCGGCCAGCGGGTCGGCGACGACGCCGGCATCGTGGCCACCCTCGAGGCCGTGCGCCCCCACTACGAGCGAGCCCGGGTCGAAGGCAGGGCCGTAGGCCTGGCCTGCGGCCTCAAGAACGTGGGGCTGGGCAACGGCTACCCCGAGCAGGGCAAGGCATTGCTCGAGGTCGCGGCCGCCCATCGGGTCGACCTGCACACCGGCTTCACCGAGATGGGCCAGGGCCACGCCACCATCCTGCGCCAGGCCGCGGCCGAGATCACGGGGCTGCCCATCGGGTGCTTCACCGTGCACACCACCACCACCCGGGACGTGGACGTGGGCATGACCACCTCCAGCCGCGCCACCTTCCTGGGGGGGTGGGGCATCAAGCTGGCGGCCACCGCCCTGCGGGAGGCCCTGGACGCAGCGGGAGGCGAGCTCGAGGCCCTGGTGGGCCAGCGCTACCTGGGCGTCTGGGATGCCCCCGAGACCCACCCGCCAGACAGCGACGTCCCCGAACCCGTCACCCACTGGGCCTACGCCTGGGCTACCCAGCTGGCCATCATGGACGACCAGGGCGAGCTGGTGCGGGTGGTGGCCGCCCACGACGTGGGCCGCGCGCTGAACCCCATGGCCTGCCAGGGCCAGATCGAGGGCGGCGTCCACATGGGGGCCGGCTACGCCCTGAGCGAGGAGCTGGTGGTCACCGACGGCTGGCCCGACACCCGCTACCGGAAGCTCGGCATCCTGCCAGCCAAGCACACGCC
Organism: uncultured Pseudomonadota bacterium; assembly: GCA_937912125.1. Classification (GTDB taxonomy): domain Bacteria; phylum Myxococcota_A; class UBA796; order UBA796; family JAFGLY01; genus CALDOK01. Next base: position 18,145 of record CALDOK010000376.1, on the reverse strand, counting down.
AGAGGTGGAGGTCATCCTGGTGGAGGTGCCTGCGGAGCATGGGCCTTGGGGCGCCAAGGGCATCGGCGAGGTGTGTCTGGTGCCCACCGCTCCGGCCATCGCCCATGCGGTGCATGCCTTCGACGGGTCGTGGCCGACGGTGTTGCCACTGCGGAGGGGCGCGACGGGGAGAGCGGAGCGCGAGGGACAATAGCTCGCCACACGGAGCGACTCGGCGCCCCCAAGCAAGGACGCCCCCACATCAGCACAGCCAGCGGGCATCCAAGAAAACGGCCACCCCAGGAGCCCCCCATGAGCGCCAACCGCGTACGCGTCTACATCGCCACTTCCCTGGACGGCTTCATCGCCGGGCCCGATGGTGATCTCTCGTGGCTGACCGGGTCGGCCCCTGCCGCCGAGGCCGAAGCCGAGCCAGCTCCTCCCGAGCCTGGTGCCCTGAGCTTCGAGGCCTTCATCGCCGAGGTCGGCGCCATCCTGATGGGCCGGGCCACCTACGACGCCGTGCGCGGCTTCGGCGTGCCCTGGCCCTACGGCGAGCTCCCCGTTCTGGTGGCGAGCACGCGAGACCTCGACCCCGACCCACCCTCCACCGTGCGGCGCGTACAGGGGGCCATCGGTGCGCTCGTCCAGCAGGCCCGAGAGGCCGCTGGGCCTGCGGACGTGTACCTGGACGGGGGCGCCATGATCCGCCAAGCCGCCGACGCCAGGCTCATCGACGAGATCACCATCACCATAGCGCCTGTCGCTCTCGGTGCCGGCCACGCCCTCTTCGCCGGCCTGAACGAGCGCTACCCCCTCGAGATCGTCTCTGCACACCGGTTCACCGGCGGCATGTTCCAGATCCGGGCCATCCCCGCGCCCCCTCAGCCCTCCTGATCCTTCTTCTTCCCCTTCTTCCTCCCCTTCCCGCTCGCCGCCTGCACGATGCAGCCCAGCACCAGCAGCCCGCCCACCACATAGGCATTGTCCTGGTAGCCCAGGCTCCAGGCCACCATCAGGGCGCCCAGCAGGGCAGTGATCCACCTGATCAGGCTGCGAAATACGCTGGGGAAGAGCAGCAGGCCCACCGCACCGCCCAGCAGCAGGCCCCACCAGGGCGCGATCTGGCCATCCATCACCAGGGGCCAGGCCAGCTGGGTGATGCCTGCGGTGGCGATCACGCCGATGGCGGCCACGGCCACGCGCTCGAGCATGCGACAGAGCACCGCCCCGGCCACCGCCAGCACCACCGCCGCGATGGCCACGACAGAGCCCGCCAGGCCAGCGGTCTCGCCGATCCATAGGGCGCCGGCCACGCCACCAGCGATCCCGGGAGCCACCACCGCCAGCTTGTACAGGCGCCCGCCGGCCAGCAGCAGCAGGCCGCCGGACAGCCCGGTGATCCAGGTCGGGGTGGTCGCGAGCCAGGCCTGCCAGGTGGCAGGGAGCTCGGGAATGGCGAGTTCGAGGGGCATGGGGACTCCGGGTGCGGCGACGCACGGGATACGCTGCAGGTCCTGGAGGTATTCATGCTGCGCCGCCTGCGCCTCTCCTTCCTCGCCCTGGCCCTGCCGCTGGCAGCCTGTCCCCCCCGCGACAAGCCCGACGACAGCGGCGACAGCGACCCCGGGGGCGAGACCGGCGATCCGGTGGGCGAGGTCCAGGCCGAGCAAGGGCTCTATGTAGAAGACGGCCCCGGCGACCTGGATCGGCTCTCCGACGGCCGGGTGCTGGTGGTCACCCGCTACGGCGGCCACGTGCTGGCCTGGACCCAGGGGATCGACGGCTACGACACCTACGAGCGCAGCATCGCCGGCATCGAGGGCATCTTCGTCGGCCCGGACGACACCACCTGGGCCGCGGTGTCCGACGGCGGCATCGTCGGCGCGGTGGGCTGGCTCGAGGACAGCGAGCTGGTCACGGTCGCCACCCAGGCCGACGACGGCACACTTTTCCGCTACCCTCGCGACCTGACGCTGGCCCCCGACGGGCAGCTGCTCATGGCCGACGCCACCGTCGGGGCCCTGTTCCGCAGCGACCCGACCAGCGGAGCCACCACGGCGTACTACGTCGACATCGCCTCGCCCCGCACCCTGCTGTTCCTGGACGACACCCTCTACGTAGGCGGCTCCGACGGCGTCTATCAGGTGGAGTACCCGGGCAGCGCGGCCACCCGGGTGGACAGCCGCGAGGCCTGGGGCCTGCTGGAATACGACGGGCGCATCCTGGTCACCAACAGCGAGCAGAAGGTCTTCGAGCTGGGGGGCGCCAGCATCGGCGGAGCCGAGATCGACCGCCCCGGCGCGCTGCTGGCCATCGACGACACACTGCACATCAGCGATCTGGGGGGCCGCTACCTGTGGAGCCTGGCGCTGGCGGCGCGCTGACGCCCATCACCGCAGCGGGGGGTTCCGGACCCGAGCCAGCAGGCGCAGCACCACCTGGACGAGCAGCGCCGCGGCGATCAGGGCGCTGACGCCACCGCCGCCAAAGCGCCAGCCCGGTGACTCGGCCACGAGCAGGAACGCAGCAGCGACCCCGCCGATGAGGGCTGTCGAGGCGACGGACACCACGTGGCCCCAGGGGCTGTCCAGGGTGAACTCCTGGCCGCAGCCCTGACAGGTGAAGACGGTGTCTGTGCCCATGGGCACACCGTTGTGTACATGACGGGTGACCCGGGTGGCCACCGCCGCCCCCGAGCAAGCGCTGCAGCGCCGGGGGAGCGGCCCCACCGGGAAGCGGCGCTGCACCGGCGCGGCGTCTGGGAGCACAGGGTTCCAGGCGTCCTGCTTCCACATCCACCAGGCCATGGCCAGCACCGGCAGCCCGATACAGGTGGGCAGCAGCAGCACACCCGCGATGAGGTAGCCCACCAGGCGCGCCCTGGGCCGGATGCTGAACCCCTTGCCGCAGGCCTGGCAGCGAAACTCGCGGGTGGTGACGTTGCTGCTCACGCCCCAGTGGGTGTGCTTCCAGGCGGTCCCAGGGAGCACGGCGGCGGCCTTGCAGGAGTGACAGCGACGGACTTCCTGTGCTTCGTTCATCCTCGGCTCCCGAACCCAGCAGGGGCGGCGCGTGGAGTCAGCCCGCCCGCTCCACCACGAAGGGCCCCAGCACCAGCGCGTCCAGATCCGCCGCCTGCCAGGCCCGCAGGGCATCGGCCGGCGAGCAGACGATGGGCTCCTCGTGCATGTTGAAGCTGGTGTTCACGATGGTGGGCAGGCCGCTGATCTTCTCGAACTCCACCAGCAGCTCGTGCATGGCCGGGTTGTCGGCCTGGTGCAGCACTTGAGGCCGGGCGGTGCCGTCGACGTGGACCACGCCGGCGCAGTCCCGCGCCATGTCAGGGCTGACCTCGAAGCACACGGTCATGAAGCGCGCGGCGTCGGCGGCCTTGTCGAGCCCGAGGTAGAGATCCGGCGCCCGCTCGGCCAGGGTCATGGGGGCGAAGGGCATGAACTCGGTGCGCTGCAGGCGCTTGTTGAGCCAGTCGTTCACCGCGGGGTCGTCGGGCCGGTAGAGGATGGAGCGGTTGCCCAGGGCGCGCGGGCCCCACTCCATGGCGCCATCGCAGCGAGCCACCACCTTCTTGTCGGCGATGAGCTGAGCCACGTCGCGGCTGAGCCGGGCCGGGCGACGGAAGGTGACGCCGGCCCCCTCGAGCAGGCGCTCGATGTGGCGATCATCGTAGGAAGGGCCCAGGTAGACGTGGGGCAGGTGGGTGGGGACGGCCCCCGCGGAGCCCAAGGCAGCGCCCACGGGCAGGCCGCCGTCGCCCATGTTGGGGTAGACGAACAGCGAGTCCACACAGCCCAACTCGGCGATGCGCCGGTTGACCGCCACGTTGGCGAAGGTACCGCCGGCCACCGCGATGTGGCGCACGCCGGTGGCGGCCACGTGGTGCTCCACGAAGGCGGTGATCGCTTCCTCGAGAGCCTGCTGGGTGGCCGCGGCGACCTGTTCCCTGCTGTAGCGCTTCACGAAGCTGTAGAAGCGGTCGTCGGGGCTCTGCCTGCGCCAGTAGTTCAGGCGGCAAAAGCCTGAGCCGGTGAAGCGCATCTGGCGCCGCATGTGCTCGAGCAGCTCGGGCGGCGCCTGATCGTAGGCCGCCAGGCCGGTGATCTTGCCCTCGTGACGGTTGGGGGTGAAGCCCAGCACCTGGGTGATACGGCTGTAGTAGGTGTTGATGGCCGCCAGGCCGCTCTGCTCGAAGTGCAGGTCGAGCTGGCCGTTGCGGCCCACCCAGACCGTGACCGAGGCCCCGTCGCCCATGGCGTCGATGGTGATGACCAGGCACTCCGAGCGGGGCTGGGAGCGGTACGCCGCGTGGGCGTGGGCCTCGTGGTGGTCCATCAGGCGCAGCTCGGCCCGGGAGAAGCCCCGGCGGTCCAAGCGCTTGCGCAGCAGAGCCTGGCTGGCCTGGATCTCGACGGCCTCGAAGCCGGAACGACGCAGGGCCACCTGGTAGCAGATGTAGAGGTTGAGCAGGTAGCTGAAGTTGCCCTCGGACTTCTGGGAGTGGTGGAAGCCGGGCATGGCGCGCAGCAGGGTGGAGGGGGTGTAGGCCGTGCCGAACACCACCCGGTCCACATCGACGGGACGAGCGCCCACCATGTCGAGCACGCTGTCGATGGCCTGCCAAGGGAAGGCCCCCGAGTTCTTGTGACGGTCCATGCGCTCCTGGCCGACCGCGGCCAGCAGCTCGCCGTCCACGACCACAGCTGCGCCGGCGTCGTGGTTGTCGGAGATGCCGAGGATGAACAAGGGGGGACCTCTGAGTGCGGGGAGCTTCAGCTATCAGGAACCACTATCCAGTCCGAGCGTCAGTCGTGGACCTCCATCCCGGTCTCGTCGTGGTCCCCCGGGGGGGTGAAGGCCATCTGGGCCGCGGTGCGGGCGGAGCGGACCAGCTCGTCCCAGCTCTGGACCCGGCGCAGGGCGCGCAGGACATAGCTGGGACGGAAGTAGAAGCGCAGGTAGGCCAGCCGGATCCAGCGCTCCACCTCGGCCTCGCTCAGGTCGCAGCGCGGGCGCGGCACCTCGACCTCGCGGCCGGTGAGCATGAACTCGCGCCACCAGTCCCGCCCCGTGTCCTGCATGAGCATGTCGTACAGCTCGGTGGCGGGCATGGGGGTGACCTTGCTGAACTGGGCGTAGTCGAGGTCCAGCTCGCGGGACAGGCGGATGGTCTGGCGGATGGTGCCGGCGTCCTCGAGGGGCATGCCCACCATGAAGTACCCGAAGGCGTGGATATCAGCCTCGCGGGTCTCCCGGATCACCCGCTTGATCTGATCGAGGTCGGTGGCCTTGCGCAGGACCCTCAGGATCTCGCGATTGCCGCTCTCGACGCCGTAGTAGACCCGCGTGCAGCCGGCGCGACGGATGGCCTGGAGCATCTCGCGGTCCACGCAGTCCACCCGGCTGCGCATGGCCCAGACGATGTCGAGCTTGCGACGATGGATCTCATCGCAGATGGCCATGACCCTGTCTTTCTGGATGGTGAACGAGCTGTCGAAGAAGTCCAGCTCACGCACCCCGTGCTCGCGGACGCAGTGCTCGAGCTCATCGCCCACGCTGGCGGGGCTGCGCGGCCGGAAGCGCCTGGCTCCCTGCTCGCAGAAGATGCAGCGGAAGGGGCAACCCCGGGAGGTGATGATGGGGGTGAAGTTCTTGTACTGGGAGATGAACGAGTAGTACAGGCTGTTGTCGATGAGGTGCCGCGCAGGGAAAGGCGACAGCTCCACGTTCTGCTCGGTGACCGCCGGGGTGACCCGGACCAGGGACCCTTCGTGGCCCGCCACGCCGTCGGGCTTGTAGGCCACGCCGGGGATGGCCCCCAGATCACCTCCCGTGACCAGGGCCTCGAGCAGATCGGGGAGAATCCACTCGGCCTCGCCCGTGACGCCGTAGTCGATGGCGTCCTGCAGCAGGGTCTCCTGCGGGTAGATGGACAGGTGCACGCCACCGACGATGACGGGCACGGGGACGGCCTTCTTGATGGCCCGGATCCACTCGAGGTTCTGGAAGAAGAGGTAGGTGGTGACCGTGTAGCCGATGAAGTCAGGCCCGAAGGCAGCCAGCCGAGCCACGGTCTGCTCCACACTGAGGCCCTCGGCGTGCGCGTCGATGAAGGCCACCTCGCAGCCGGCCGCCTCCGCCACGCCCGCGACATAGAGCAGGGACAGGCTGGGAAACACGCCGTAGTTGTCCTTGACCACCTTGATGCCCGGCTCGTTGCGGATGGCGCCATAGGGCGTGTAGACGAACGCTATCTTCACGCCGGAGAGAGAGGCGCGACGGAAGGGTTCGGAGGGAGGCATTCGGGCTCCGGGGGTGGTTCACCAGATCATCGTATCTGGCCGTGCCACCTTTGACCGGCATGGGCCCCTAGGCTATCGGTCAGGAGTGCGAACCAGGCTACGCGCGATGCTCCCTCTGCTCGTCTGGTCGAGCCTGGTGCTCGGCCTGGGCGCAGGGACTATCGCCTGGCTGGGACGCAACCCCTTCCCCGACGGCTACCAGAACGAATACATCCACGTCGGCAACGCCTTCGACCTGTTCGACGCCCTGGCCCGCTGGGACACCTGGCACCTCCGCTACTACGTTGCCCACGCCTACTGGCCGCCCCTCTTCTACGCGGCCACCTGGCCCCTGCAGGCCGTCTGGGAGCGCAGCCGCGACGCCCTGGTGCTCACCAACATGGCCTGGTTGGCCCTGGCCCTGGCCTGCACCTACCGGCTGAGCCGAGGGCGCACGGCGGGCGTGGCGGCCATGCTGCTGCTGGCCCTGTCCCCCGGGCTCTTCGGCACCCTGGTGCGCTACGAGCCCAACATCGCCCAGCTCGGCTGCCTGGGCCTGGCGCTGCTGGGCGTGCAGCGCAGCCGCGGCTTCCGGAGCCTGGGCTGGAGCCTGCTGGCGGGCCTGGGCCTGGCCGGCGGGCTGCTCACGGACCGGCTGGGCACCGCCCCCTTCCTGGCCTTGCCCCTGCTGCTGGCGCTGCTACCGGCCCCCGCCCCGGCCGCTCCGTCCCAGCGGGTGCGCATCCCACCCGATGCGGGCGCTGCGCTACCAGACGCACCCAAGTGGCGCCCACCGTGGAAGGGGGTCCTGCTGTTCGGCTTGGTGGTGCTCGTCCTGGCAGCGCCCTGGTACACCCAGTGGCTGGGCACCCAGCTGCAGGAGGTCTCGAGCCAGCTCGCCGCCGGCGAGATCGACTCGGCGGGGGACCTCACGGAGCGACCAGCCCAGCTCGGGCCACGCTGGCTGTACTACCCGCTGGTGCTGCTCGACAGCCAAGCCGGCCCGGTGCTGGGGGCCTGGATGCTCCTGGCCCTTGGGGTGGGCCTGGTGCGCGGCCTCCGCAAGCGGCAGGGGCTGCTGAGACGCCCCGGGATCGACGGGCTGCTGCTGGCCTGTGTGCTCTCGGGCTGGCTGGCCTTCACCGTCATCCAGAAGAAGCAGGTGTTCTACACCCTCCCCCTGCTGCTCCCTCTGGCGGTGCTGGGTGGGCGACTGGTGGGGCGCTGCGGCTTCGCCCGTCTTCCTCTGCTGCTCCTGCTGCTGGCCGCTGGGCTTCACCAGTATGGCTGGCGGCTGTGGGACCACGGCTCCCCCAGCCTCCAGGCCCTGGGCCAGCCGGATCCCATCCCCCTGTCCTGGGTCTACCCACGCCACACCATGGCCCGCGCGCCCAGCGACCTGCTCCTGCCCATGGACGCCTGGACCGAAGCCATCGGGGACTGCGAGGGCAAGGTGGTCGTGTTCAGCGACCACCACGCCTACTACGAGGGCTTCATCAACCTGGCTCTCCGCCAGGCCTACCCACGCTGCGACATCCACGGCCTGCGGGGCGACCCCAACGGCACCTACGAGTGGTTCCGGGTGGCACAGGCGTTCCTGGTGATCGGGAGCGAGCCCGCCGGGCGGTGGCCAAGCCAGGCCACCATGGAGGCAGCCCTCGACGCCGATCACTACACCCTCGAGGACCTCCCCCCCGTGGTCGAGATGATCCTCCAGCACAGCCACGCCTGGCAGATCGAGGCGCAGTGGGCCCTGGACCAGGGCGGGAGCGCCACCCTGTGGAAGCGGAAGCCCTGACGGCGAGCGCTACTCTTCTTGGCCCGAAGCAGGCTGCCGGCCACCGCTCGCCAAGTCTTCGTCACTGGTGCGGAGCGCCTCGAGCAGCACCCACTCGGTGGTGCCGCTGAGGTTGCGCTCGGCTTGGTCGGCGCCGAAGGTCACCGCGAAGTCCCCCTGCCGCGCCCGGACCATGGCCCGCAGGGCCGGGAGCCCGGTGATCGCGTCGAAGGCCGCGTGATGCAGCTGGCCGCGGACCACGCCGATGCTGCCGCGGCTGTCGCCCATGATCACGTTGACCTGGCCGGTGCGCCCGCCGAGGGAGAGGGTCTGCAGGAGATCGGACAGCGGGAGCTGGGACAGCTGCCCGCGCACCCCCCTGGGCCCTGCCTGGCCGGACTTGCGCGCCAGGCGCCGCAGCTTGGCCACCAGCAGTCCGACGTCCACCGGGGGCACCAAGACATCCTCAGCGCCCTGCTCGATCAGCCGCGAGGCCGGCAGCCCCGAGCCGCCGACGAGGAAGACGGGCAGCTCGCGGGTGGTGGGGTCCTGCTTGAGGGAGGCCAGCAGCTGCAGCCCCCCGAGCCGGGGGAGCTGCGCATCGGCGATGATGCAAGCGGGCTGCCAGGCGCCGGCCAGCTGAAGAACATCGTGGCCGTTGGCGGCCAGCACCAAGCCGAAGCCCGCCCGAGTGAGCTCGAGCTCGAGGGCGGCCAGGAGGATGGGGTCCCGCACGGCCAGCAGCACCTCGGCGTCGTGGTCTCCACGGCCGCCCAAGCCCGCGTGGAGGCTGGCCCAGCGCAGCACCCCGCCCACGGCCTTGACCACCCGCGGGGAGTGGTGGTGCACGTTGTCACCCAGGATCTGAGCCATGTCGTCCTGGCCCGGCTGGCGGCGGCGCACCACATGGCGGACGGTGTAGACCACCTCGGCGCCGGGGTTGGCCCCGATGGGGCCGCCGCCGCCCAGGCGGTGTTCGAGCGCGCTGAGCAGCCCCTCGAGATCGTAGGGCGCGTCGAAGGCCTGCATCAGGCTGCGAGCCAGGGCGAAGCGGTCGCTGACGCCGGCGGGGGTGGGCAGGGCCTCGGCCAGCGCCCGGAAGCTGTCGAGGGACTCGAGCTCGAGAAAGAGCGCCCCCAGCACCACGGTCTCGATCTGGTCCTGGGCCAGGCCCAGGCGCTCGGCCACGGACCGAGCCAGATCGGTGGCGCGCCACACCTGGATGCGCGAGTCGGGATCTCGGTTCTCGCCAACCTGAAGCAGGAAACGCAGCAGGTCGAGGTGGAAGCGGGAGATGCGCTTGGGCTCGAGGGCGGGAAGAGAGCGCAGCCCGAAAGAGGAGACGGTGACCACTTGCAGCCCCGGCTGGATCCGCCGCCAGGACTCGAGGTAGGGGGCCACGACCCCCCGGAGCTCCGTGCGGAACACCAGGCGCCGGATGGGCGCTGCCCCCAGCAGCCAGGCGACCTGATCGGGATCCGAGGCGAACTCGGTGGTGCCGTCCTCGATGGCGTCGAGCCGCTCGAGGGCATGGAGCCGGCGCGGGTTGGTCTCGAGCACGAGATCGCGCTGCAGGCGCGCCCCACGCAGCGCCGCCATCAGGGGCTCAGAGGGTAGCTCGCGGTCATGGGCGCCTTCGGCAGGCCCCAGCACCCGCTCGATGAATGAGGCGACCGCGCTGCGCTCGGCCAGGAACAGCCGCACCTCGGACACCTGGGCTTGCTCGCGGACCGCCCGCAGCGCCAGCACGTCTGTGGGATCGGCTCCGAGCACCGTGAGCACGTCGTGCTCGGACTCGTGCAGGATGGGGATCAGCGTGTAGCGCCGCACCACATGGGGCGGCACGCGATCGAGCACCGCGTGGTCTATCTGGAGCTCTTCCAGCCGTTCGATGGGGAGCAGGTTGAGCCGATACTGGTGGGCCAGGGCGCTGGCCAGGCCCGCCTCGTCCAAGACCCCAAGCTGCAGCGCCAGCGCGCCAAAACGAACGTCACGGCCCTCAGCCAGCCGGGCGAGCACCCGATGGATGTCCTGCTCGGACATCAGGCCGAGATCCCGACAGACCGCGCCGAGGGGTGAATAGTCCATGCAGGCTCCGAAGCCGACAACGTAACGGAGCCACAAGGAGGTGTCGTGAGCCCGTGGTCGCAGCAGACGAAAAAGCCGGCGATCTACGCAGGCAGCGCACTGGAGAGCATCGCGGACGCCGCAGACTCGCGCTAACTTGTGCCTGGAAGCCGGAGGCCCCATGGCGTTCCCAGCAACGGCTCGAGCTGCATCTCTACGCCTCGTCTCGGGCGCAGCGGTCTTGCTGATCCCCAGCCTGGCCCAGGCCTCCCAAGGCCTCGCCGGCCAGCGCTTCTACTTCGGCGACTTCCACGTCCACAGCGGCGCTTCGGGCGACGGCTTCGCCACCGACATCGGGCATGGTTGCGCCGAGCAAGACGGTGAAGTTCAGCCCTGCGGCGCCGTGTCGGAGATCATCCAGGTCGCGCGGGCGAACAGCCTGGACTTCCTCGCCCTGACCGATCACGTCAACGGCGAAGTGAGGGCCACCGCAACGGACTTCGACGCAGCTCTGGCGCTGGTGATGCAGGGCCACGACCCGGCCTCGGGCTTCCTGACCATCCCCGCGGGCGAGATCTGGGTAACCCCCAGCGATCTGGTCGGTGGGCACCTCAACCTGTACTTCCTGGCCGAGAACAGCGCCCTGTTCGATCTGGGGCGCCAGGACTTCATCCACGCCATGGTCGATGACAAGCCGTCGACCACCTTCGAGAGCTGTGAGCAGCTCTGGGTCTGGATGGACCAGCTCGAGCAGGACTTCGGGCCCGTGCTCATCCTGCCCCACCACCCCCAGATGTCGGACGGCATGGCCACGAACTGGGTCTGCTTCGGCAACGACCAGCCCGATGCACGGCGCTTCACGCCCGCTGTGGAGATCTACTCCAGGCACGGCAACAGCACGACGCTGCCTGCTCCGTACGATCCGCTGTGGAGGGCGGACGTCGAGGAGCTGCACGACCTCCAGGCCGCCCTGGACCCCGACCGCTGGGACCTGCGCCTCGGCTTGCTCGCGAGCACCGACGGCCACGACACCCTCCCTGGGGACGTGTGCAACAACCAGGGCGCATACATTCACATGCCCTACGGAGGTGGCCTGGCCGTGGCGGTCCTGCCGGAGTCCGAGCCGTGGAGCAGGGCCAGCCTGTTCGAGGCCATCCATGCACGTCGCACCTACGCCACCAGCGGCCCCATGCTGCCGGTGCTGCTGGATATCCTGGCCGACGGTGAGCGCGTTGGCGGCATGGGCGAGGAGCTCGTGCTGGCCGCCGAGGCCAACATCGAGGCCATCCTGACGATCCCCTCGGAGCACGAAGGGGCGATCCTGCAAGCCTTCCTGCGCACACCCCATGAAGACATCGAGCTGGCCCACGGAGCCGACGGGGTCTACCGAGCGACCATCTCCCGACAGGATCGTCCAGCCTGGATCTACGCTGTGCTGCGGATCGACGGCGACCGCTGGTACGGCGAGCAGGGGTGCGACGATGGAGGAGACGACCGAGAGGAACGAATCTGGCTCTCCCCCACCTGGCTCGACCTCCCGCAGACCCCGGACAGCGGCGAAGACCACGACACCGACGACGAGGACGAGGACAGCAAGGTCGACGACTCGGGCCCAGGAGATCCCGCCCCGACAGGCTGTGGGGGCTGTGCCGGCGCGCCGAGCCGTGCGGCCCTGGCGCTGGTTCCCGCAGGCCTGCTCTGCGCCTGGCAGCGTCGCAGGCGGCCCGCCATTGTCAGGAGTTGGTAGGCTCGGCCACCGCGTATGGCGCGCTACCCGGGCTGAGATAGCTGAGCACCACACACCACAGGATCAAAAAACCATGCCGACTGTCCGCGACCTGAAGGAGAAGCTCTCCCAGTGGGACCAGGTCGCTGTGATCGTCGCGGTCATCGTGTTGTCGCAGCTGGCCGCCACCCTGTGGCTCGATGCCAGCGGTCCTCCAGCCGCGGCCTCCGCCAGCACGGTCATGCCCTCGGGCGCGCCCACCGAACCCACCCCAGGCACATCCCATCCCTGATCCCCAAGAGGTTCATCCCATGCGCTTCGTTCCTCCATGGCTCACTGTCGGTCTGCTCCTCCTGCCTGCCCTGGGATGCGGAGAAGACACGGACGACCCCAAGGGCGACGACACCGCCGAAGGCGACGCCGACACCGACGCCGACACCGACACCGACACCGACACCGACACTGGCGTGAACACGGGGCCCGGGGCCTTCACGTTCCTGGTAGAGGGGTCGCTCGAAGAGCTCTCCTTCGGGCTGCAGCGCATGGATCCAGCCGCCACGAGCTTCGAGGAGCTCGAGCAGGGCATGGTCGTCACGGACGCGACCTTCGAGATCGAGCTGGCGGTTCCCGACCTCGCAACCATGGGCATCTTCGACGAAGCCGAGCCCGAGGTCCACGGTCAGGTGTGGATGGCCGTGCTGTTCCGCGACCCGGACGCCGATGCCGTCAAGGTAGCTCCCACCGACTACTACACCAGCCTGGGTGAGGTGGTGTTGATCTACCTGGACGGCCCCCTGGGCCAGACGCTCCAGGACGCGGGCTTCCAGTCCGGATGGAACGCGCGGCGATTCCGGCCAGGCCTCGGCATCGACTACGAACAGTACGTGCCGAACACCGATATCCAGCTTCACCAGAACACCCTCCCGACGCTCTCACTGCGGCTCGAGGGCGACTACGAGCTCTCCACCGACTCGGCCCTGGTCGGCATCATGGTCACGGCCCCCGAGGACCTCAACGACGGCAAGTTCGTCACCGTCGCGGATCGGCCCATCACCGAGAAGAATGGCATCTGGGGAATGAACCTGAGCGCCAGCCCGCCCCCCTCCCACCGCGGGCTGCGCAAGCTGGACGATGACGCCGCCGTAGAGATGGTCCATGCCTATCTGGTCGGCGAGTCTGGATTCTTCGAGAGCACCGATCAGATCCTCGGCCTGGCCTGCGACGACGACTCCCCGCTGTTCGTCGTCCACATGCCGACCACCACCGACCCCACCGTGGGCCTGCGCTACCTGTCCAAGAACCTCCGCACGGGTTGGTCCCTCTACGTTGGGCAAGGAAGCGACCCCATGGAGCGAGCCGACCCCGAGGTCGCCTTGGCCGCCTCCATCTCCAACGACTGCCGTCGAGCCGACTGAGCCGCCAGCCCCAGCCGACCCTACCTACCGCCGCGGCTACGATCTTCGTTCGGCTGCACCGGGTTGGGATGCTCCGCCAGGAAGATGATGTGGCTGGTGACGGTCAGGCAGACATACTCGGGGCCTTGCTCCCCACAGACGACCTCCCAGCCCTCCGGCCTGCTGAGCATCAGCACATCCGGCGCGACCAGCATGTTGCGACCCGCCAGCAGGAGGAAGATGGTCCGGGCGGAGGGCAGCCGCGCAGAGTTCGCCCCAAGCTGGTCTGCCAGAGCCCGGGCGCGGACATCCAGCTCTGGAGTGAACTGGTCCTGGTAGCGTTCCAGCAGCCGCAGGGTCTCGATCGCCGAGCTGCTGGCCACGGCGCCAGGGCCGGTGCCGGCCCCCATGGACCCCGCCAGATCCTGTGACTCGGGTGTGAGCCTGGCTACGGTGGGCCGCAAGAGCACCGCCCGAAGGGCCTGTGCTCCGACGATAGCCGCGCACAGCACCGCGACCATCCGCCAGCTACCCGGGAACTTGTCCGACATGGTCATCCTGCGAGCCTCGAGCCGCTCCGGCCATAGCTCGAGACGGGGACCGACACCAGCGCGAGCGCGGGCATTCGCCACCTGCCGCCGCCACGCCGCGGTGCTATGCTCCAGGTCTCCGAACCGCCCGAGCCATGAACACAGCTCCGCAGAATCCGTCCAGGACGCTCCTGGCGCTGACCGCACTGTCGCTCGGCTGCACCGGCAGCCTGGCCGGCCCGGCCGAACCACAGGCGAGCAAGCCCAACTTCCTGATGGTGTCCATGGACACCTGCCGCTACGACCACACGGGGCTGGGGGGCTACGAGCGCGACACTACGCCCAACCTCGACGCGCTCGCCCGTCAGGGCCAGAGCTTCACCCACGCCTACGCGCAGTCCAACGAGACCCTGTACTCCCACTCGGCCATCTTCACCGCCACCTATCCCGGCGACCTGGCGCCGCTGGACGACGACTTCCACCTGCCCTCCGAGGTGCGCACCCTGGCCGAGGTCCTGTCGCTGTACGACTACGACACCGCAGGGTTCACAGGGGGCGCCTTCATGGCGGCGGCCCTCGGCCTGGGCCGCGGGTTCGAGGTGTACCGGGACGAGGTGCACTTCGGATCGTTCTTCCACAGCGTCCAGCTGGCCAGCGCTTGGCTCGAGCAGCCCCACACCGAGCCCTTCTTCCTGCTCGTCCACGGCTACGACTGCCACTCCCCCTACGTGAAGCCCCTGTTCTTCGAGCACCTGTTCGACACCGACTACCAGGGCATCGCCGACGAGATCATCCCGCGCCGCGACGGGGTGGAGCGCATCCACCAGGGCCAGTACTACCCCGACCTCCACCCCAGCTTCGTGACCAGCGCCGACGGACGACGCTACCTCAGTGACGACTTCTTCCTGGACGCGCTGCCGCGGGCCGCCGCCGAGCAGCAGCCGTCACGCCCGGTCAGCGAGCGCGACCTCGAGCACATGGTGGCCCACTACGACGGGGGTATGGCCTACGCCGACCTGTACCTGGGCCTGCTCCTGGCACAGCTCGAGAGCCAGGGGCTGGCCGACGACACGGTGGTCATCGTCTTCGCCGACCACGGCGAGGGCCTGACCGACTATGGGCACTTCCAGCACCGGCCTCACCTGCGCGAGCACGTCATCCAGGTGCCCCTGGTGTTCAGCGCTCCGGACCGCTTCGGCCTCGAGAGCCGCGAGATCCACAGCTTCGTCCGCGCCATCGACATCGCTCCCACCGTCCTGGATCTCGCCGGGCTGACTCCTCTCCAGGGTGTGCCTGGCCAGAGCCTGGTGCCTCTCATGGCGGGTACCGGCCCCGGACCGAACAGCCCCATCTTCTCTCAGAGCCGGCACCAGGTGGGCATCCGCGTTCCAGGCGAGCAACTCATCCTCGACACCAGGGCCCTCACGCCTGACGCCGCTCGGGATCCCTCTGCGGATTCCAGCAGCTACTACGACTTCACGGGCGAGCTTCCCGCGCAGATCCAGCCCGTGGGGCCCGAGGCCCTCGAGCTGCGCCTGCGGGCTTGGATGGAAGGCCTAAGCCCCACCCTCGAGGCTGGCCCAGGCATGGACGAAGAGCTCCGTCAGGCGCTGCGAGAGCGGGGGTACTGGTAGTGCGCGCTCACCTCATCACCACCGCCCTGCTGCTGGCCGGCTGCGAGCCCGCACTCACGCCAGCGCCACCCCAAGGCCGCTTTCCCTCCCAGGAGCGAGTGATGGCGGGCCTGGTGGCCCGAGTCGACTCCGACGGCGATGCGCTCATCTCCAAAGCCGAGTACGCGCGCTACACTACCCACAAAAACCCCTTCAGGCTCTACGACCACGATGGAGACGGCTTCTTGAACGCCAATGAGCTCACGGTGGCGGTGATGGACTTAGATCCCACCAGCCTCCTGCGCCAGCAGCGACGGCCGGACATGGGCCCGCAGTCGGGCAACGGCAGCCCTCAGCCGGGCATGGCCCCCCCACAGGGAGCCAACCCACCCCTCCCTGGCCAGCGCCAGAGCCTCGGGCCCAAGGAAACCCCATGAACACATCCAAGCTGCCGCTGTTCGCCGGGGCCTGCGGCTTGCTGCTGGCGTTCCCTGCGTTCGCCGAGGGTCCCGCCGCCGCTCCAGCCCCTCCTCCCAGCGTGATCCTGGTGGCCATGGACACCACCCGCGCCGACCACCTGAGCGCCTACGGCTACGCCCGCTCCACCTCGCCCAACTTCGACCGCTTCGCGCGCGAGGCCGTCCTCTTCGAGCGCTGCTACGCCCAGTCCAACGAGACCCTCACCTCGTTTGCGTCCACCTTCACCTCGCGCCTGCCCTCCGAGATCGCACCCCTGGCATACGACAGCTTCCACATCCCCGCCGATGCCCACACGCTCTCCAGCGTGCTCCAGTTGATGGGCTTCCAGACCGCGGCCTTCGTCGCCGGGGGCCACCTGATCAAGGAGTTCGGACACGACCGAGGCTTCGACGTCTACCAGGACGGGTGGAACTTCGGCTCCCTCTACCACACCATCCCCCCCGCCCTGGCCTGGCTCGACCAGCGCGACAGCGAGCAGCCCTTCTTCCTGTTCATCCACGGCTACGACGCCCACGCGCCCTACGCCAAGCCCCTCTACTTCGAGGGGCTCTTCGACCCCGACTATGCGGGGCCGGCAGACCAGATCCTGGGATCCGACAGTCCCCTGGATGTCGAGAAGGTCTGGCAGGGCCGCTACTACCCCGACATTCGCAGCCATCAGGTCACCCGGACGGTAGGTGAGCGCGAGATCCAGGTGCTCCACACCGACCTCTTCTCATTGCTGGCCCTGCAGGCCCCAAGCGCTGGCCAAGCCCTTAGCGAGCAGGATCTCGAACACTTCGTGGCCCACTACGATGGCAGCATCGCCTACGGTGACCTGCAGCTCGGCCTGCTCATGGCCTCCCTACGAGAGCGCGGGCTGCTGGACTCCACTCTGATCATCGTCATGGGCGACCATGGCGAGGACCTCTTCGAGCATGGGCATGCCAACCACCGCATCAGCCTGCACGACGCCAGCGGGCACGTGCCTCTGCTCATCCGCCTGCCCGGCGGGGAACACGGAGGCCAGCGTGTGGCGACGCCGGTCGACCTGCTGGACATCATGCCTACCGTGCTCGACTTTGCAGGAACCGTGGCGCCGGCCCAGGCCCGTGGCCACAGCTTGGCGCCGCTGCTCGCCAATAGCGACAACCCCGATCGCCCCCCCATCCCCATGACCTTCAGCGAAGGCATCCTGCCCATGGCGAGCGTACGCAGCGACACCCACCGCCTGATCCTGGGCGGTGCCCTGCCAGGTAGCCCTGCGTTCTTCGACTTGCTCAAAAGCGCCAGCATCGACGACCCGGCGTTCGCCCTGTTCGAGGTTGGCCCGTCCGGAGAGCAGCGGCTCGATCTCGGGGACGCCACGGTCGCCTCCATCGCGCAGCCGCTCCTCGACGCCATGCGCAAAGCCTACGAGGGGCACGCGCTCCCCTACGACGAAGCGGCCCCCTACATCGACCCCGAGCTTCTGCAGGTCATGCGCGACAAGGGGTACTGGTAATGCGCGCCTCCCTGGCCATGCTCGCCCTGCTGCTCGGCTGTGATGTCGGGCCGACGCCTCGAGACCCTGGGCCGACGCCTCGAGACCCTGGGCCGACGCCTCAGATTCCCAACGGCTCCCTGGCGCCTACCGACGAGCCCTTGGACCAGCTCGGCGTGGTCAGCGAGTTGATCATGCGCATCGATGCAGATGGAGACGGGCAGATCAGCCCGACCGAGCACCAGCGCTTCGCACTCGACGAGCCTGCCTTCCAGGATCTGGACCTGGACGCCAGCGGCGCCCTGGACGCCGCCGAGATCCTGGCGGTCATCCAGAGCACCGATCCCGACTTCACGCCGAGCTGGTAGCCCGGCAAGCCGGACCTGTTCGTCCCACGGCCCCCTATCGGGGGGTCAGCATCGACCACGCGTACCCACCGCAGCCGGTGTTGGCGGGGTCACTGGGCTCCGACTGGGGCTGCATCCAAGCGTCGTCGGCCGTCTCGGCGTCGAAGACCGCCTGGCAGAAGAACAGAGAGCCCTCGTGCTCGGTCCAGTCCATGCGGCTGAACAGACCAGGGCTCCACTCGTTGGCCTTGTCGTTCTGGGCCACCGCCATGTTGGCGTCGTTGTCCCAGCTGGCGAACCAGAAGGTGGAGACGGAGCCGAAGCCGTCCATCTCCCAGCTGTCCGCGGTGATGGCATGGGCCATGCCCCAGTTGTCGTCGTAGTCACCGATGATCTCGATGGGATCGGTGTCGGCGTCGCTGTCGGCGTCGCTGTCGGCGTCGCTGTCGGCGTCCGCGTCGCCATCCGCGT
>CALDOK010000375.1 GCA_937912125.1 uncultured Pseudomonadota bacterium | reverse complement strand
TGGGTGGCGTGGGCGGGGTGGGCCCCGGGATGCTGGGCGCCTTCCTGGGCGGCGCGGCCTTTGGCGCCTTGCCCGTGGCCCTGGGGCTCGCCCCCGGCCAGCCGCCGGCGCGCGCGGCTCGACTGGCGCTGGCAGCCGTCGCGGGAGGGCTCTGCGGGCCCCTGGGCAGCGCTCCCTTGTTGCTGCTGTGGGATCGGGGCGTGCTGGCGCTGCTCTGGCCCCTGGGCTTGGCCTTGCTGGCCCTGGCCGCGCTGGGACGCGCGGACGCTGCAGGCGCCGCTCCCCAGGGTCCCGCGCCCCGCATCCTGCTGGCCGCCAGCGTGCCCCTGTGGCTGCTGGCCCTGCTGGGCTCTCCCGTCCTCGCACTGGGCGTGGGGCTGGCGCTGGTCTGGGGCTTGGCGGCCTGGCAGCGCCCGGCGGGGCTGCTGCCGGGGCTCCGGCCGGCGCTGCGCCTGATCGCCGTGTGCACCTGCGTGCTGCTGCTGGTGCCGTCAGGGGTCCTCGACTTCTTGGCCTGGAGCCTGGACGACGCCCGGGTGGTCCTGGGCGGTCTGCTCGAGCTGGGCTTCGGCCTGGCGGGGCTCGCCGTCGCGGCCCTGGTGGGTGGTCCTGCGCTGGCCCTGGCCGGTGCCCTGAGCGTGTGCTCGGACCCCTCGAGCTTTGTCCCTGGGCTGCGGGCGGCCTTGGTGGCTGGCGCTGCGGTCGGCGGCCTCGCGCCCGTGTTGGTGGCGGCGGGTCCCCGGGTGTTGCGGGCGGGGGTTGGGCGCTGGGCCCTGGCCGCGTTGCTGCTGCTGGCGTGGCTAGGGCTGCAGGCAGCCTAAGTCGCCTTTCGGCCTCGCGGGGGGCGTGCTAGGATGCAGCCCGAGGCGAACATGCGAAGCTCCCAGATCCCCATCATCGTGCTAGGCCTTGCCGCGCCCCTCGCGACCGGCTGCGATCCCGACTGCGACAACCCCAACCGGCTCGATGGGCTGCACAATGTGTGGTCCAACGTGGTCGAGCACACCCCTTCGCCCGACGCCATACCCGACGAGTACCCGGTTGGAGAGGTCTTCTACAACGGCCACAGCGAGTGGCGCCTGCGCTACGTCCAGAACCAGCGCGCCTTCGATCTCGAGCTCAACGACCAGCAGTACAACGCCCAGTACCGCAAGGACGCCGACAACTGCAACGCCTTTCGCTTGAGCTTCGAGGGCGTCTATGTCACCCCAGGTGGGGCTCAGCACGAGTTCGAGTGGGTGGGGGACCTGGTCTACTTCGGCACCCACATCGGCGGCACCTTCGAGTACATCTCCGACTGGTCCGATCTGGGCACCGGCACCGCTGGTCATGTCTGGACCGTGGGTGAGCTGCGCTCCACCAGCGGCGCGGGCGACACGGGGTATTGATGCCCCTGGGCGCGTCGCGGTCCATGGTTTTGGCGGCTCCGTAGGGTTATCGGGCCGCCATGATCAATCTGCTCATCGCCATCGGTTCCGCGGCCGCCGCGTTCATCGTGGGCATGGCCGTGGCGGGTCACTGGATCGCCGGCTTCCTGCCGGGGCTCCTCGTCCTGTTCATCGTCTACTTCCTGCTGGCGCGTCGAACGTCCAACAAGCTCCAGGCGCTCATGGAGCTGGCCGGCAAGGCCATCCAGCGCCAGAAGGTGGACGAGGCCCGCCGGGTGCTCGAGGCCGGACGGCCCCTGGGGCGCTGGCAGTTCATGGTCGAGGGTCAGATCGAGGCCCAGCTGGGGGCCCTGGCCTACCTCGAGCGCGACTGGAAGCGGGCGCGCGGGCACCTGGACAAGGCCTTCTCCCGCAACTGGATGGCGCAGGGCATGCTCGCCGCCATGGATCTCCGGGAGAAGAACTCGCAGGTCGGGATCGAGCGGCTCGAGAAGGCCAGCGGCTTCGCCAAGAAAGAGGCCATGTTCTGGGGGCTGTACGGCTACATCCTCGCCGAGTCCAAGCAGCAGGACAAGGCCCTCGAGGTGGTGGCGCGCGGCCTGAAGGTCATGCCCGAGAACGAAGGCCTCAAGGGCCTGCAGCAGGCCATCTCGAACAAGCGCAACAAGCTCAAGATGGGCACCCTGTTCGGCAACCAGTGGTACACCTTCTTCCCCGAGCAGTTCCCGGTCAAGCGCTACCAGCAGGCCGCGGTGCAGGGGCGGGGTTTCCCACAGCCCAGGCGCTGATCAGGGGAGCGTTGGCTCCAGGCTCATGGCGTCGGCCGCGGGCGTGGGTGGGATCTCGAGGCCGTGCAGCAACAGCGCCTTGCGCAGCTCCGCATGGCCGGGTGCGCGGGACCAGCCCTCCAGCAGGACCTCGGCGGCCTCGGGGCCGCGATCCAGGGCGTCGAGCACCTTGGCGGCCGCCACCCGGAGGTCCGGGTTGTCGGGGTGCAGGAGCAGGGCGAGGGCCACCGTCTGGGAACCGTCATCCAGGTGGTAGTGGGCCAACAGCTCGAGCAGTCCGATGACCGGTCGAGGGTCGTCTGCGTTCAGATCCCCGGCCTTGCGCCAGGCGTCCCGCGCTTCCTGGGGGTGGCCCGCGCGCCCCAGGGCCTCGGCCAGGTCGGCCTGGGCCTTCCACGAGGTGAGCTGCTGGCCGGCCTTGCGCTTGGCCTGGGCGAGCTCGAGGGGGTCCTCGATGTCGACCCGGTCCAGGATGCGGCGCCAGAGGGTCTGGTAGCGCTCTGCCCAGGGCTCGGCGGTGTGCAGGTGGATGCGGTGCAGGTAGTGCCCGCGGGCCACCAGCAGTGCGTCGAGCACATGGGGCTCGCCGGAGAGATCGAAGCTCGCCCGCAGGGACACCGCGGGCCAGCCCTCGAAGCGGGCCGCGCTGCGCTCGAGCAGCTCCACCTGCTTGCCGCCGGCGTCCACCTGCTCGATGAAGCGGTCGGTGGCGCGCTCGATGTCCACTGGCTCCACATGCACCGTGGTGTCGATGACCAGGGTGGACTGTCGCGTAGGGGAGAAGGACCCCAGATCGCCGGTGAAGGTCCAGCCTTCGACCCAGTAGGCGGGGCGGGCGGCGGTGAGCCCCCGGTAGTGCCAGGGCTGCAGCGGCACCAGGTGGGGGCCCAGCAGGGCCATGCCCGCGCACACCAGGACCGCAAGTCCGGTGCAGGCCCGCCGGACCAGGCGGTTGTGCGCTCGATAACGACTCAGGGCCTGAGGATGCAGCAGGGTGATGGTCAGGGCGCCGCCGAGCAGCCCGCCCAGGTGGCCCCAGTTGTCCACGCCCGGTGACCGGATCCCCGAGAACAGCGCGGCCACGAGGTAGGCCAGGATGGCCCAGCCGTAGTACTTGCGGGCGCTGACAGGGATGATCTCACCGTACTTCCAGCCGAAGATCACCGCCGCCGCGATCAGGCCGAAGTCGCCGCCGCTGGCCCCCAGGCTGGGCCGATCCGGGGACATGGCCATGGACAGCAAGCCGCCGCAGAAGACGCTGGCCAGGTAGATGAGCAGCAGGTTGCGCCGGCCCATGGCCCGCTCGAGGCTCCAACCTGCGTAGGCCAGAAAGAGCAGGTTGAAGGCCAGGTGGGTCAGCCCCAGGTGCAGGAAGCCATAGCTCAACAGCCGGTACACCTGGCCCTGCTCCAGCACGGCAGGGGCCCAGTTGGCCAGGCGCTCGAGGAACCAGGCGTCGGCGTTGGGCAGGGCCGTCCACAGGTAGATGCGCAGCTGGACCCCCACCAGCAGGGCGGTGATCCAGGGCAGGCTGCGCCGCGCCAGGGCGCGGGAGAAGCGCGCCTGGTCCGAGTCCACCAGCTCCCGGTACAGCTCCAGGCTGCGCAGGGGCACGAACTGGTCTCCGGTGGCCGCGTCGAAGCGGATCTCGGCGTCGGGCGGCACCAGGCCGTCGCGTACTTCCTGCTCGAACGCCTCGTAGGTCAGGCGTCGGATGCGGCCTTCGTGCTTCAGCTCCACCAGCATGGGCGTTGCGGCCTCCGGGGGGCAGTCTATCAGCCTTGGCGGCAGCGCTCCGCAGCCCAGCGCGCGTGGTCGCGCACGACGGGGTCGGGATGCCCCTGGGCGACGGCCAGGCTGGGCAGGGCGGCAGGGTCGCCGATGTTTCCAAGCACCACGCAGGCGTTGCGTTTCAGCCCGGTGGCGCCCGCCCGGCGCAGGGGGCTGCCCTCGAGGCGACGCTGCATGGCCTGGTCGTCTACGCGTAGCAGCGCGGGGAGATCGAGCCAGGCGTGGCCGGGCCGTGGCGCGAAGGCGGGGTGGCCCGGGGGGGGCGAGTGGGGGCAGCTCTGCTGGCAGCTGTCGCAGCCGAAGACCCTCCGGCCCATGACCGGGCGGATGTCTTCGGGGATCTCACCCTTGTGCTCGATGGTGAGGTAGGAGAGGCAGCGCCGTGCGTCCAGGCGTCCCGGCGCTACCAGGGCCCCGGTGGGGCAGGCCTTCAGGCAGCGGGCGCAAACGCCGCAGTCGGCCTCGAGGGGAGGGGAGGCCGGCAGATCCACGTCCAGCACCAGGGTGGCCAGGAACACCCAGGAGCCGTGGCCGGGCAGCAGGGTGCAGGAGCTGCGCCCGGCCCAGCCCAGGCCGGCCCGCACTGCCCATGCCCGCTCGAAGACCGGCCGGCTGTCTACAGAGGCGTAGCTGCCGATCCCGGGGAAGCGCTCGGCCAGGGCGCGCTGCATCCGCCGAAGGGCCTTGCCCACGACGTTGTGGTAGTCGCGCCCCCAGGCGTAGCGGGACACCTGGCCCGTCAGGCCGCCGGGGTCGGGTGGGCGTGGGTGGGCGTAGGGCATGGCCAGCACCGCCACCGTGGCGGCGTGGGGCAGCAGGCTGGCCGGGTCGATGCGCGCGTC
Organism: uncultured Pseudomonadota bacterium; assembly: GCA_937912125.1. Lineage (GTDB taxonomy): Bacteria > Myxococcota_A > UBA796 > UBA796 > JAFGLY01 > CALDOK01. Next base: position 8,897 of record CALDOK010000375.1, on the reverse strand, counting down.
GCGGCTGCGGGCCATCCAGGCCATGCCGGCGTGGAAGCCGGCACCGAGCCAGGCGTCGAGCCAGGCGCTCTCCCGCTCGAGGGGGGTGATGGTGGCGAAGCCCACCTTGGCGAAGCCCTCGGCCGTCGCGAGGGCGCGTGTGGCCTCCGCGATGGCCGAAGGGTCCATCAAGGCATCATCCCGTACAGGCCGTGCAGCACGTTGGCGGGCTTGAGGGTCTTGAGCTCGAAGAGCTGACGCCGGATCTGCCTGGGGCGCAGGTAGAAGCGGCGCAGGGACCACCGCTGCAGCTGGATCAGCTCCCGGGGGTCGTAGCCGGGTGGGTGCCAGACCAGGGCGTCGGGGTCGGTGTTGAAGGTGACGTAGTTCTCCCAGTCGTCCCGGAACAGGGTCTTCTGCCAGGCGTCCTCGAAGAGCTTGGAGCCCGGGAAGGGGACCGTGATGGCGAACTTGGCGAAGTCGAGATCGAGCTCGACGGCGAACTCCACGGTCTGGCGGGTGAGCTCGGGGGTCTCGCCGGGCAGGCCGATCATGAACAGGCCCACGGTCTGGATGCCCGCGGCCCGGGCGTTGGCCACGCCCTCGCGGATCTGCTCGGGGTTGAGCTTCTTGTTGACGTTGTCCAGCAGCCGCACCGAGCCCGACTCGATGCCCAGCAGCACCCGCCGGCAGCCGGCGGCGTACATCAGGCGGCAGGTCTCGGGGTCGAGGCGATCGGCGCGGGTCTCGCTGAGCCACACGCAGCGATCGGGGAGCTTGCGCCGCAGCAGCTCCTCGCAGAAGGTGGGGAGGTCTGTCTTGTTCAGGGGGAAGATGGGGTCGACGAAGCCGATCTGCTTGACCCCGAAGCGGTCCACCATGAACTCGTACTCGTCCACCACCCGGGTCAGGTCGCGTCGGCGGTAGCTCTTGCCGTGGCTGTGCAGCAACGAACAGTAGTCGCAGCGGTAGGGGCAGCCCCGGGAGGCGGAGATGGTGAGGACCGGCCGCGCGATGTCGGCGAAGGGCAGCAGACCGTAGCGATGCACCGGCAGCAGGTGCCAGGCCGGGTAGGGCAGATCGTCCAGCTGGGTGTTCAGGGGGCGCTCGGCGGTGCGCTGGGGCTGGCCGTCGGCCATCCAGGTGATGCCGGAGATGCCGCTGAGATCTTCGCTGCCACCGGCCCAGGCTTGCACGAGCTCGACGATGGCATGCTCGCCCTCGCCGTGGACCACCACGTCCGCGTCCCCCGAGGCCACCAGCTCCGAGGCGAAGACGTCAGCGTGCACTCCGCCCAGCACGATGCGCGTGGCGGGCGCGGCCTGGCGGATCTTGCCCGCCAGGGTGGTGACCACCGGGGCCGAGGGGGTCATCACGGTGAAGCCCACCACGTCGGGCCGGAAGCGCATCACCCGCTCGAGCACCTGGGCGGCCCCCAGGCCCTCGGCGAACATGTCGACCGCGCGCACATGGATGCCCGCCTGCTCGAGGGTGGCGGCCAGGTAGGCCACACCGATGCAGGGCATGGGCTCCAGCAGGCCAGCCACGCGGCCGAGGCGTTCGAGGTTCATGCCGGGGTTGATGAGCAGGACGCGCATGGGCTCTGGGGGGCGGTGGGGGGCCACAGCTTATTCCCTGACGGGGCCGTGCGCTGGCCTGGGCCGTCCGCCAGCGTGCCTCGGTGCTCGGGGTTACCCTCGCTGGGTATGATCGAGGAGGTCCGATGCGCGCCCTGGCCCTGGTTTTCTCCGCGTTGTCGCTGCTGCAGGCCTGCAGCGACGAGTGCCGCGCCCCCGACGATCTGGCCAGCGGCGTACTCGAGGGCACGCTCGACGGCGAGGTGTGGAAGGCCAGCGACGCTGCCTGGGCCGAAGCCGGGGCCAGCCTGCAGCTGGGCCACAGCATGGTCGACGGCGTGATGATGAGCATCGTCATCAACAGCGCCAGCGACACTCAGCCTGTGCAGGATCTGCTGGATCGCCAGGAGCTTCCCTTCGAGGTCCTCCTGGGCGAAGGCGACGATGGCGGCTGGGTCACGGTCTACCGCGAGGGCAGCACGGCCAGCTACCACACCCAGAACGCAGCCGGCGGCAGCATGACCTTCGCAGCCCGCGAGGGCGACGATCTGCTGGGCTGCATGCAGTTCGACGCCGCCACCAATGACGGCGAGAGCATCAGCTTCGTGGACGGGTACTTCAGGTTCGGCCTGCGGGAGGACTAGAACTCCTCGGACCTCCTACGGGCCTTGGCCTTGGCCGCCAGGGCCAGGCGCTGCTGGCGCGCGCGAAGCGCGGTGGCGGCCGCCACCAGCAGCCCAGCGGCGCACAGGACCGTGATGAACACCCAGGTGCCCGCTCCGGCGGGGTCGCGGCGGCGCACGGTGAGGTAGCTGCGAGCGCTCTGCTCGTCTTCGCCCAGGAAGCGCAGGCGGCGCAGGGTGGCGTCTTCCCAGGCGTCGTCTTCCTGCTGGGTGACCCGATCTTCGGGGGGGCGGTCCAGGTCTTCGTCCGCGCCGGGGTCGGGGGTTCCCGGGCGCCGGTCCCGATGCTTGCGGTCCGGGAAGGCCGTGCCGTCGTTGCGCCAGGCCGACAGGCCCAGCAGGCTGTCGAGGGCGGGGTCGTCTGCTGGCACCACCACGGACTCGGCCAGGGGGGGGCTGTGGCTGTGCCACTCGTTCCAGCCCAGGGCGGTGCAGCGCCCGGTGCAGCCGCCGATCACGCCCGTGGCGTCGACATGGAGTAGCTGTTCGCCGGTGCTGGGTACGGTGACCAGGCGTGAACCCGAGGGAGGCTTCACGCCGGCCAGGTCGCCCGTGCGGCTGACCGCGGTGGAGATGTGGCCCTCGCCGCCACCCGCGGAGCGCCACAGCACGTACCAGGTGTCGAAGCCCAGCTGGCGCATCAGCGCCGAGGCCGCGACCGCTGCGTCGTCGCAGTCGCCCTGCTCATCCACCAGGAACTCCACGGCGTACTTGGGGTACTCGGTGAAGCCGGTGGAGGTGTCCTTGGCGTACTGCAGGGCTTGGACCAGGCCCTGGACATAGCCCAGGCGCTCGGCTGGGCTGGTGATGCCCTTCTCGGTGAACAGCTGCTCCAGCGCCCGGGCCAGGGGGGCCATGTCGCTGTGGGAGCTGCCGACGATCTCGCGGATGGAGTCGTGGGCGCTGTTGCGTCGGGCCGAGTAGGCGTCCAGCGAGACGCCCATGGTGACCCAGGCGTAGTCTGTGCAGCGGTCGTGGTAGCTGGGACAGAAGGGCCAGCTCAGGATGCGCACGCCGGTGGTGCCGCTGGCGTCCGGCTCGTGGACTTGGTCGTCGTGGTAGACCCGCGCCCACTGGATGGGCTGGCCCTGGGCCAGCGCGGCGGCAGGGAGCAGCATCGCCAGCAGCACCAGCGACGCACGCAGCAGGGCGGAGAGGCGGTTCATGGCTAGAAGTCCTCGCTGCGGCGGTGCTGCCGGCGGGCCTGTGCGAGGGCCTGGCGGCGACCACGGGCGATCCACGATCCGACGCCAGCGGCCGCGAGGCCCGCCAGCGCCAGCGCCGCGATGCCCAGGTAGAGCGGGTCGTTGCTGCGGTCGACCGGGCGGCAGCTCAGGCCCATGGCTTCGGCCTGAGCGCAGACATCGGGGCGTGCCGTGCGCCGCGGCGGCGGGGCGGGTGCCGGCGGGGGGGCGGGCGGCTCGTCGTCCTGGGGAGCGGGCTCGGGTGCGCCATCATCTCCTGGAGCCGCCGGAGCGGCGGGGTCGCCATCGTCTGGGGCCGGCTGCGCGGGCGCGGACCCCGGGGACCAGCCCGCAGCCCGGACCTGGGCCGTCGACCAGACCTGCAGATCCGAGGCCTCGAGGGAACCGGCGGGCTTGGCCTTGAGGTGCAGGGGCAGGAGCACCCAGCCAGGGGTGACGCCCTGGATGGGCCAGGCCCAGTCGGCGTCCGCCGGGGCGGCGCCCTCGAGGACCAGGCCAAAGGCGATGCCGCCGGCGGTGGAGGGCGTGGGGTAGCGGGCCAGGGACACCTCGACCCCCTGGGCGTCCAGGGCCAGCAGGGCCGTGAAGGCGGCGCTCAGGGTGTCGCCGGCTTCGGCGTCGTAGAGCACCTCCCATGGCTGCAAGACCCCGTCGTAGTGGGAGACCGGGTGGGGGTTGGCGAAGGCCGAGTTGCGCAGCAGCCCGGCCCACAGCCCCGCTGCCTCGAGCGGGGGCAGGCCCTGGGACCAGGGGATGTCCTGCTGGACCGCCGTGACCAGGGCCGTGAGCTGGGCCTTGGAGGCCGAGGCGATGTCGGCGGTGGATCGGCCTGCGCTGCGGGGCCTGTCGAGCCAGGCATCGGGCACGTGGACCGCCATAGTCCAGGGCTCTTCCCGGGGAGGCAGGATGCGCACCAGCTCGACCACCTGATGGCTGGGGTCGACCACGTCGCGGCGCTGTACGATGTCAGCCTGCAGCTCGACCCGAAACGAGGCCGAGGCGACGGGGATGGCGAGCGCCAGGAGGGGGCTGATGGGCATGGGTCCTGGTCTCGAGAGGCTCGGTCCCCTAACGCAGTTCGCCGCGTCCCGGGCGGGTTCGCCGCGTTCGCGGGGAGCGCGCGGGGGCCGGGATCATGCGCCTCCGCGCACCGCGGTCCACACGACGTGACGTCGGCCGCCCTTGGACCCCCGGGCGCGGACGGGATTCTCCTTGACCTCGAAGCCCACCTTGGCCAGCCGCTGGGTGAAGGACTTGTCGGGCCATGCGGACCAGACCGCGAGCATGCCCCCCGGCGTGAGCGCCTGGTAGGCGGTGCTCAGGCCGTGCCAGCCGTACAGCCAGCCGTTGCCGGCGTGGGTCAGGGCGTCGGGGCCGTTGTCGACGTCCAGCATGATGGCATCCCAGGCTCGCTCCGGATCCGATACCTGCTCGGCCACATCGCCGGTGTAGACCGACGCGCGCGGGTCCCGGAGGGGATAGGCGGCCGCAGAGCCGATCTCGCCCTGGTTCCAGCGCACCACGGCCGGCACCAGCTCGGCCACCGTCACCGAGGCGTCGGGCCCCAGGTTCCGCAGCGCCGCGGCCAGGGTGTAGCCCATGCCCAGGCCGCCGATGAGCACCCGGGCCTGTGGGCGGTCGCCGATGTGCTTGCACGCCAGCTCGGCCAGCGCGTCTTCCGAGCCGTGCATACGCGTGCTCATGAGCTGGCGGCCGTTCACGTTGATGGCCAGCTCCTTGCCTCGGCGCAGCAGGTCCATCACCCCGGTCCCGTCGGGCAGGCTGACGCTCTCCACCATCTCCCAGCGGTTCATGGGGACACCCCTGGGCCCGCAGAGGAGACACCGGTGCGGGCGCACGGCCGGTCGCGGCGGGCGCGGCAGCCAGCGTGACGGACCCGAAGGCCGGTGTGAAGCTGGGGCATGGAGGCTCCTGGACCACTCGGGGAGGGCCCTTCTGAAGGCCGCACGACATAACCCCGCGCTGGGCGCTGACGACGACGAACTCTCGTGCTGGGGGCTGGGATCGAGAGCCCAGCTGGGGTCGAGGAACGAGAGCTGGGGCTCTGGCCTGCGCTGGGCACATGCCTCTGTCCGAAACGGTTCGGGGCGTTTGTCGGTGTTACGGCCTCCCTCGCCATGATGCAGCCCCCCCTCGGCCCGCGCCGCTTCCTGCAGCTCGTTCCCGCGGCGGTGGGCGTGGGCTGGCTGGTGCTGGCTGCCCTGGGGGCGCACCGCGCTCTGCAGCCGCCCGCTGGTTGGCGGACCCAGGCCCTGCCCACACCCCACGGCCGCTAGCAGGCTGCCGACCCCATGGTGGGGACTCCGTGGCGCTACGCGCTGCAGACCACCGACGCTTGGGTGGCTTCGCCTCCCCCTTCAACCCTGGAGCTGGAGCTGGAACTGCGTCCGGGCGGCGGCGTGATGTTCTTCCTGGCCGAGCCTGGACAGCTCCGGGCGGAGCGCGGCTGGGTGGAGGCCCGGGCGGCGCCGGTGGCCGACGGGCTCCTTCTGGAGGCGCGGGGGAGCGGCTGCAGCCGCGCGCCCGGGCCCGCAGGTTCCGCTTCGGGTCCCCAGCTGGCGCTGAGCTGGGATGGGGCTGGCCTGACGATGCGCAGGGGCTCGGAGGCCTGGCGCTGTGCCGCCCAGGGCGTAGTCGTCGATCTCGCCTCGGGTGAGGTCGCCGCCGATGACGAAGTAGACGTTGTAGCGGCTGTAGTCCTCGTTGATGGCCTCGACGCAGTGGGCCGCGGTGATGACCCAGTTGCTGTCCACCAGGGTGCCCGAGCAAAATGAGCCGGACATGTCGCCGCCATCCTCGGCCACGATGGCGCCCACGGCCGGGTAGTCGTCGGTCTCGGAGCCGTTGACGACGGGCGGCGGCGGCAGGGTGGCCAGGGCGCTGGCGGGCAGGAGGAGGCCGAGGGTCAGGGCGTGGATCACGGGACCTCCGGGCTGGCGCTCAATGTGGCGCCGCTGGGCCCGGGCCGCTGGCGTCGGCGCAGGAACAGGCCAAGCAGCAGCGTGACCATCGCCACCCCACTGGCGGTGCCTCGCCCGGTGCCGCAGCTACAGCCCTCGCCGGGCTCGTCGCCATCGTCCCCATCGGGCTCGTCGGTGTCGAGGCCGGTGTCCTCCGGCGGGCTGTACGCGAGGTCCACGTAGCCCTCGATCCAGGACAGGTAGGCGTCCACCCGGACCATGGCCAGGGCGCCTTCCGAGCAGGAGTCGCCATCGTGGGGTGCCCAGCCGAAGGAGATGACGCCGGCCAGCTCGAGGTCGTCGCCCACCAGCTCGAGGCCAGCGCCGCCTGAGTCCCCCGAGCAGGCGTTCTGCCTGTCGGCCTGGTCGTAGGTATAGACGAAGGCCTCGTCGTAGTCCCAGACGGGTACGTCCGCGGTGCGCTTGACGTCGCCGTCGTCGTTGCCGTCGAGGGTGACGCCGAAGCCGACCAGGCGCAGCGGTCGTCCGATCCAGGTGTCGTCGATGGCGTCATCGTTGACGGGCATGGGATCCACATCGACGATGCCCTCGCCCGCCAGCTCGAGCAGGCCCAGATCGCCCTCGAGGGTGATCTCGTTCCACGAGGGCAGGGTGATGGCGTCCACCACCTCGGCCCAGGCATCCATTTCGCCCCCGAGCAGGTCACCACCGACCATGAAGTAGGGGGTGTAGGAGCTGTAGTCCTCGGTCATGGACTCGATGCAGTGCGCGGCCGTGAGCACCCACTTGGGATGGATCAGGGTGCCTGAGCAGTAGGACCCGTACAGGTAGCCATCGCGCTCGGCCATGATGGCTCCGATCGCGGGGTAGTCATCGGTCTCGGCCCCGCCGTGGATCGGCGCAGCCTGGGCCGGTGCCCGGAGGAGGAGGGCGAGGAACAGAGCGTGGGTCACGGTGGCTTCGGAGGAAGGCGCGCGCGGGGTTCAGGACCGGCGGCGTACAGCGAGGCCGAGCCCGAACAGCAGCATGGGCAGGATCGCGGGGGCTCCGCCGGCCGCGCTGCAGCGCTTGCCGTCGTCGTCATCGTCCTTGTCGTCGACTTCGCCCGTGTCGTCTTCTTCGGGCTCGTCGGTGTCGGTGGGCCAGGGGGTGCCGGTGTCGTTGAGCCCGTCGTCCCAGCCCTCGGGCCGGGCGATCTCGATGCCGGTCAGGGACACGCCCAGGCTGTCGGAGACGGTCCACCACCAGTTGTCCACCGCCGCGCCGATGTCGAGGGTGTCGATGGTGAAGGTGGTCTCCTCTTCGGCCTGCATCACCAGGAAGTACTCGTGGTAGGCGCTCTGCTCGTTGCGGTCGTCGAGGTTGAGGTTCACCTCCCAGCGCATGATGTCGGGGCTGCCGCGCACCGTCACGTCCCACTCGTACAGGGTGACCTGGTAGGAGGCCTGGACCTTGTAGTCGGCGTTGAGGTAGCCCTTGGCCTGCACCTGGCCTTCGACCTTGGTGCCGTCCTCGTCGTAGGTCTCGGCCATGATGACGGAGCCCTCGCTGGCGGTGCCGATGCCGTAGGAGGTGGTGAGGGTGGCGTCGCCGTAGGAGTCGATGCCGTAGTTCTCGAAGGGGATGGACCAGTCCCAGCGGAAGGCCTGGGTCCCGGGGTCCAGGTCGCAGGTGGCCTCGACGGAGAGGACCGGCTCGTCGCCGGTGTAGAGGTACCAGTCCTCGTCGACGTTGGGGGTGGTGCGGGCCTTGATCACCGCCACGTAGAAGTCGGAGCCCCGGTCGATGGAGGACTCGAACCAGAAGAACTCGACGATGGCGTCCAGCGCGTTGCCCTCGAGATCCTCGACCCCCACGTAGAGGGTGTTGCCGGAGAAGAAGGCATAGCGGTCCTGCTCGTCGGCTCCGTAGGCGCCGATGCCGATGTCTCCGAAGGTGACATCGCGGTCGCCCTCGAGGATCTGGGCGCCGGAGTAGCTGGTCTCCGTGTCCGACAGTGACGTCTCGTCATCGGTGTCATCGGCGACAGCGAGGGTGGGCAGGGAGAGCACGGCGAGGGAGAAGAGTGCACGTTGCATGGTGATACCTCCGAGTCGCGCCACGATATCACCAAATTCTCCAGCCAGCATCTGCGCAGCCCTGTGGATCGGGGGACGCCCAGGGGTTTCCCGCCCCCTCCTCCGGGAGAGTGGGTTTCGGACCTTGCCCCTGGCCGGATCAGTCCCAGAGATCCTCGGTGCCGAAGTAGTGCTCGGCGTAGGCCTGACCCGGATCGAAGCTCAGGGGCAGGGCGCGCTCCACGCAGCCGGTGTCCGGGTCGGCCGTGGGGTCGGCCACGAAGCCCAGCACCAGCTGGAAGCCGCAAGGCTCCTCGCTGCCGTCGTCCACCACGGGGGTGTCGAAGCTGGTGTTGTGGGCGCTGTGCTCGAAGCTCACCCAGTGATGGTGGATCGTGAACTACCACTAGGAGAATCACCATGGTCAAGCTCGCACCAGTCAGCCCCGGCGAAC
>CALDOK010000374.1 GCA_937912125.1 uncultured Pseudomonadota bacterium | reverse complement strand
CGAACGTGATGCTCAAGGTGGGCGACCGCGACTTCGGCCCCATCCAGGCCGACGCCACCGGCCGGGCCAACGTGCCCATCATGGTCCCCCCCGGCGTGTCCCAGGCCACCCTCACCACCGCCACGGGCACCGAGACCAAGACCGAGACCATCGACCTCAAGGTCCCCGAGTCCAAGCGCCTCGCCCTGTTCCCCACCTACGCCGGCATCCCGGGCGACCGCACCGTCACCGTGCCCGTGCGCGTGGCCGTCACCACCCCAGGCGGCGTCGCTGCCCCCAACGCACAGGTGAACATCAGCGCCTCCTCGGGCACCATCACCGCCGCTGTGCATGAAGGCAACGGCATCTACCGGGCCGACTACACCCCGGCGCCCATGATGGCTATGGGTCAGGTCACCCTCGCAGCCAGCCTGGCCAGCCAGCCCGGCCTGCAGACCGACAACGTCACCGTGCCCCTCGTCCCGGTTCGTCCCGGCAGCGTCACCCTCGCCACCGAGCCCGGCCTGTTGGCCGTGGGCGCCACGGGCTTCAAGGCTCTGGTGCAGGTGGTCACCCCCGAAGGCAAGGGCATGAACGGCCAGCAGGTGGTGCTCGTGGCCAACGGCGCCGAGCTGCAGGAGTCCGTCAAGGACCTCAAGGGCGGCGACTACCAGGGCCTGTTCGACCTCACCGGCAGTGGCCCGGTCGAGCTCACGGCCACGGTCCAGTCCACGCCCACCGGCAACCCTATGCGCAACCTGGTGCTGCTGCCCACCGTCGAGCGGCTGCCAAACGACGGCCTGTCCAGCGCCATGCTCACCGTCGTGGCGGCCGATGAGTTCGGCTACCCGGTGGCCGGCGTGCCTGTCACCCTCAAGATGGTCACCGGCGACGGCTCGCTGCCCTCCAGCGTGACCACCAACGACGCCGGCATCGGGCAGGTCTACTACACCGCCGGTCGCGGCGCGGGCCTGGTGAACATCCAGGCCTCCGCCATGGGGCACAGCGCCGCCGTGGGCATCCTCCAGGCCCCGGCCACCGCCGCCGCCGAGCTCGTGATGCCCCACAGCGGCACGCCCGCCAGCCTGGCCCTCCGTGAAGCCTGGTCCGCCATCGTCCAGGTCGCGCGCATCGAGCGCGAAGGCCAGGCCGCCATGGTCCCGGTCGCGGTGCCTGTTCAAGCGGGTGGCGGCGCGCTCGCAGCCATGAAGATGGTGGCCGAACCCTCCGCCGCGGCGGCGGGCGGCACGGTCACCGTCAAGATCAACGCCACCGACGCCTCCGGCCAGGGCGTCGCCGGCCTGGGCTTCGACTTCATCGTCAGCGCGGGCACCCTCGGCGCCGTCACCGACAAGGGCACGGGTGAGTACGCCGTCTCCCTCACGGTGCCTGCCGGCCTCACCGGCGAGATCATGGTCAGCGCGGCGGACAAGGAAGGCAACGCCTCGTCCTTCATGAAGATCCCCATCACCGCAGCGCCCGCGTCCATCTGGGGCGAGCCCGCGCCGGCACCCGAGCCCACCCCCGCCCCCGAGCCCGTGGTGGCCCCCGAGCCCGTGGTGGCCCCCGAGCCCGTGGTGGCCCAGCCCGTGGTCCCCGAGCCCCCCAAGGAGCCCAGGACCCCCAGTGAGCATCGCTGGCTGCGTGCCCGCGCCGCCATCGGCACCGCTGGCTACCGCTACAACTACGACGTCAACTCCACCCCCCGCAGCATCGTCTCAGACGGCAACCCCGTCCCCTTTGGCGAGTCCCTGCAGCTCTCCGGTGACACCGCTGCCCAGGACGGCTCTGGCGACACCGTGCCCCTGTCCGTGCCCACGATCGACCTGCATGCCATGGCCTGGCTGCCCATGTTCGAGTACATCGGCGCCGACGTCCGCTACCGCACCACCTGGTTCGGGGTCGAGACCGACTCCTTCACCCAGCCCCACGAGGGCGTGGACATGTCGTGGGTCGACCACTTCGTCACCGCCACCATCCAGGCGCGCTACTTCCACGACGTGGACGACAACCGCTTCTGGGTTGGCGCCCAGGGCGGCATCGTCTCCACCGCGGTGCCCCTGGTCGCCATGTGGACCCCGGCCGGCCAGAGCCGTGGCCTGTGGTTCTTCCCGTGGGGCTTCACCAGCATGTACGGCGGCATCCGCGGCGGCGCCGAGCTCGGCTTCGGCCTCGACGTGCTGCTTTCGGGCTCCTGGGGCACCGAGGCATACTCCGGCGTCTTCGCCTCCGACTACGACGTCGCCCTGGCCTACGAAGTCGTCGATCATGTCACCGTCAACCTCGGCTACAACCGCCTGGCACGGGACATCATCGTCCCCACCTGCAGCGACTGCGAGGACACGGGCAACATGGTCGAGGCCACCGACCTGCGCTCCGGCGTGTACATTGGTGTGGGAACAGCGTTCTAAGTAGACAATCAGAGAATACGGCCGACCCTCCGGGGTCGGTCGTCGACTATCGGAGGGCTGCATGAAGGGTCTCACTCTCGCCACGCTCGGTTTCCTCTCCTCCCTGTGCCTTGGCGGCTGTGGCAGCATGGCCATGGACGGAGTGGTGGTGGACCACGCGGGCCAGCCGGTGGTCGATGCCACGATCACTGCGGTGGGCACCCCGTGTCAGACCCACTCGGACAGCGCGGGCGCGTTCTCGCTGGAGTGTCCTCCGGGCGTCTACGATCTCAGCATCAGCCAGATCGGCTACGTCACGGTCAACTTCCCCGAGCCGTACGAGGCCGCCGAGCGCAAGCGCTACGATCTGGGACGCCAGGTGCTGGTGAAGATCCCCGACGACAAGGGACTGCTGCTGTTCGCCGACGCGGTCTTCGCCCCCCTCGAGCCAGGCTACCTGGAGCGCGACAGCGGCGGGTTCGGCAAGGGCCAGTTCCGCCACTACTGCCTCGACCGCGGCGACTCCGCGGTCAACGCCTTGAGCGTGGGAACCCACACCTTCTACGATCACGCCTCTGTGGGCTGGCGTGCCTTCAAGCTCGACGATCAGGGCTGCGCCTACAAGATGTCCCCCAACGGCCCCACCAGCTGGGGCATCGACTACAACGAGAAGGCCGAGGTCGAGGCGGAGCAGCTCCAGAAGGATCTGTCTCGGGCCAAGGTGACCTTCGAGCCGGGCGAGTACTTCATCGCAGACTGGGATCAGGGCTTCTTCACCAAGATCAGCCGTGAGGACGGTCGGTACTCGGGCTTCTACGTCAAGGTAGACTAGGGTCTGCCCAGTCTCCTGACCAGCACCAGCGCCAGCGCCAGCGCCAGCCCAAGCCGCACCCCAGGGATACACGCTGGGGGCAGGTGACCCAGGGCGACCTGTGTCTGTGCGAGCGTGGCGGCCAGCTCCCAGGCGAGCACCGGCGCGGCCGCCAGCAGGACCGCCACCGAGCTTGGCGCCAGCAAGGCGGTGAGGGCGGCGGCCACCAGCGCGGCGAGGGGGGCCACCAGGGGGCGTGACCCTCGGCTGTGGCGCTCGGCCAGGGAGCTGGGGCGTGGATCGGCCAGCAGAGTGCTCCAGGAGTGGGACGAGGCGGGCTGGGAGCCGATGAGCTGAGACAGGGCGGCCGGGGCCGGCAGGCGTTCCCAGGGAGCCGAGCCCACGCTGGGCGCGTCAGCGGGCAAGCTGCGGTCACTGCCGGGGTCCGAGCTCACCCAGTGGGGTTCCGCCCACCGGATCTGGGCGCTCTGCCAGCTCTGCAGAGGGGAGCCGTCGCCTCGGGGGAGCATCAACACCGCCGCGGTCCCCAGCAGCCCGCTGGCGGGGTCGCCCTCGAGCCTGAAGATCAAGCCGTCCTGGGCGAACCAGGCTGCGTCGTCCTGGCGCAGGGGGCTGCCCTGGTGGGCGGCCATGGACGTGGCGTGGGCGTGGGAGGTCACGGGCGTCACCCAGGCATCCAGCCCCACGGTGAGCAGGCCCGCGAGGCCACCCAGCAGCGCGAAGGGGGCGAGGAGCCGGGTGGGGCCCAGACCTGCGGCGCCCAGGGCCTGCCACTCACCGCTGCGGCGCAGCCCGACCACCGCGAGGCTGGCCCCCAGGGCGGCCACGATGGGCAGGCCGAGGGAGAGGTGGGAGGGCAGCAGCAGCAGGGCCAGGCGAAGGGACTCCATCACCGCGGGGCCGCTGCCCGCCGCGCTGGACACCCGGGAGCCGTGCTCCACCCAGTCCACCAGCACCATCAGCAGAGCCGTGGCGGCCAAGGTGACACTCATCCACCACAGGCCGCGGCGCAGCAGCAGACGGGTGGCCAGGGTGGGGGCCAGCATCAGCGGTCCCTCCAGCCAGACCAGAGGGCGAGGGCCGCCAGGGCCAGCCCCAGCAGGGGCAGGGCGGCCGCCAGGTGGGGTCCTAGCAGGCTGGCGCTGGCGTCGCCGATGCGCAGCAGAGACCAGGCGGCCACCACCACCAGCATCGTGTGGCCTGGACGTCCGCCCCAGCGCAGACCCAGTGGCAGCGCCAGCAAGGGAAGCAGCAGGGGGAGCAGGGGCATCGCGCTGCGCTTGAGCAGCACGCCGTGTTCGTAGCTGGCGTCTTTGGCGCGGCTGCGCATCCGGTCCACCAGCTCCGTCAGCTCTGCGTCGCTGCGTTCTGCCAGCTCGACCCTGCGCCCGGTGCTGCTGACCGGGATGGGGAGCGCGGCTGTGTGGAAGCGCAGGGTGAAGGGCTCCTCGCCCAGTCCCAGCACCTCGCCGTCCACCAGCTCCAGGAGCAGCCCGTCGCTGTGTTCTCTCAGCTGGCCTTGGCCCGCCAGCATCACCGCGTCGCCCTGGCTGACCAGGAGGCCGCCCTGGGATGGACGGTGCAGCACCACGCCGCCCAGCTCGACGAAGCGGCCTGGGGTCAGCTCCACGGTGCTGGCGGCCTGGGTGAGGCAGCGCGCGGCGGCGCGTCGCCCTGCGGGCGCCGCGAAGTGGGAGGTGGCGGACATGATCAGCGCCAGCGCCAGGCCGGGGATCAGCGCGGGGATCAGCAGGCGGCGGCCGTTCACCCCGGCGCTGCGCAGGGCGGTCCAGGTGCCCTCGGCGTGCCAGCGGCCGAAGGCCACCATCAGGCCCACCAGGAAGGCCACGGGCAGGGTGTGCTCGAGGGCGGGGGGGGTCAGGGCCAGCAGGACCCGCAGGGTGTTGGCCGGGTCGGGCATGGCGGGGGCGGCCAGCAGCAGCCCGGCCACCTGGAGCAGCAGGCCCACCGATGCCAACAGCGCCAGGGCGACGATGCTGGGCCCAGCCAGGCCTCGCAGGGTGAGCCTGGTCAGCATCGCGCCCGCCCAGACGCGTGTTGGCGAGCCTGCGCGCCGATCACTGCGTCTCCATCATGGGCCTGAAAGGGCTGGAATGGGACTTGCGCTTGCTGGTTCGAGGCGTTGGGTGTACCATGCTACGTCGCACTGAGAAGATCGGTGTTTGGCCCCGCCAGCTGCGAGGTCGACGGAGCGCGGCGAGGCCCGCGTCTCATTGCAGCGTAGCCTAGTGGAGGCTACAGGCGCCCGCAAAGCCAAGTTCCGCATCGAGGAGACACACGGCATGGATTTCGAAGTCGGAGACAGGGCGGTCTACCCGGCCCATGGTGTTGGCACCATCACCGAGATCGAGGACGTCAGCTTCGACGGCTTCACTCAGACCTTCTATGTGCTCAGGATCGTCGAGAACGGCATGACGATCCGGGTCCCCGTGGGCAACATCGAGACCATCGGCATGCGGCGGGTGATCGCCCTCGAGCATGTCGACAAGGTGTACGACATCCTCCGTGATCGTGACGTTCCAGCGGACAACCAGACCTGGAACCGCCGCTACCGCGAGTACATGAACCGCATCAAGACCGGCGACCCCCTCGAGGTGGCCAAGGTGCTGCGGGACCTCGCGCTGCTGCGGCAGGACAAGACCCTCTCCTTTGGCGAGCGCAAGATGTTCGACCAAGCCCACAGCCTGTTGATCCAGGAGATCTCCGTGGCCAAGGGCGTACCCGAGGAGCAGGTCCAGGCGGAGCTCGAGGAGATCTTCGCGAGCTAGGGGTGGCGCCGAGCGTGGACGAGTTCGGGTCGGCCCCATAGGTGGGGCCGCTCTGGCCGCGACAGCTGCGTCCAGAGCCCCCGAGCCCGACCCCAGGGAGCATCCGTGGACAACCCCATCAAGGTCTTCAACTCCTACAAGCGCACCCTCGAAGCCTTCGTGCCCAACCAGCCAGGCCGTGTGGGCATGTACGTCTGCGGCATGACCGTCTACGACTTCTGCCACATCGGACATGCCAGGGCCATGATCACCTTCGACGTGATCGCCCGGTACCTGCGCCATCGCGGCTACGATCTCACCTTCGTCCGCAACCACACCGACGTGGACGACAAGATCATCGCCCGCGCCAACGAGCTGGGCGAGGACCCCTTGGTCTTGAGTGCGCGCTTCATCCAGGCCTTGGATGACGATCTGGCGGGCTTCGGCCTGCTGCCCCCCACGGTGCAGCCCAAGGTCAGCGAACACATCCCTCAGATCCTGGCCACCATCCAGGCCATCGTCGACAACGGCCACGGCTATGCGGTGGACGGCGACGTCTTCTTCCACGTCCCCAGCCTGGGTCGCTACGGCTACCTCTCGGGCCGCGACGTCAACAAGTCCCGGGCTGGCGAGCGCATCGACGTGGATCCCCGCAAGCGGCACCCGGCCGACTTCGCCCTGTGGAAGTCCGTCAAGCCCGGCGAGCCCGCTTGGGACAGCCCCTGGGGCCCCGGCCGGCCAGGCTGGCACATCGAGTGCACCGCCATGGGGCAGCACTACCTGGGCGACCAGTTCGACATCCACGGTGGCGGGAACGATCTGGTCTTCCCCCATCACGAGAACGAGATCGCTCAGGCCGAGGCGGCCACCGGCAAGCATCCCTTCGTGAACTTCTGGATGCACAACGGCATGGTCACCCTGATCGACGACGCCACGGGTGAGCCGGTCAAGATGTCCAAGAGCCTGGGCAACGTCATCAACATCCGCGACCTGCTGGTGGAGATGCCGGGCGAGGCCCTCAAGCTGCTCTACCTCGAGCACCACTACCGCAGCCCCGTGCCCTTCTCCCGGGCCGGCCTGTCCCAGGCTCTGTCCAACCTGGACCGTCTGTACCAGGCCAAGGAGATGGCCCAGCGAGCTCTGGCGGTGGTCCAGGACGAAGGTCGATCCCTCACCGCGGCCGAAGAGGCCAAGGCCGTCGGAGGCCCCGCCAAGGCGCTGTTCGACATCGTCGAGGGCTTCGAGGACCGCTTCCACAGCGCCATGGACGCCGACTTCAACAGCGCCCGGGCCGTGGGTGACCTCTTCGAGCTGGTCAAGGCAACCAACCGCCTCGCTGGCACAAAGAAGGCCTTCGCGCGCGCCGCTGCCGTGATGGCCGCGGCGGTGCCTGCCTTCGAGCTGGTGGCCGAAGTGCTGGGCATCGGTGCGATGCAGCCCGTCGAGTTCTTCGAGGAGATGCGGGTCAAGCGGCTGGCTGCAGCTGGGGTCCCACGGTCGCAGGTGGAGCAGCTCCTCGAGCAGCGCACCCAGGCTCGTACGGACCGCGACTGGGCCGCTGCCGACAGCATCCGCGAGCAGCTCGACGAGCTGGAGATCGTGGTCATGGACACGCCCGAGGGCACCACCTGGCGCATCCGGGTCTGATCCGCGCGGGCTCGAGCCCCTCTCCCAGAAGCGAAAAGGCCCGGCCAATGGCCGGGCCTTTCTACATGGAACGAGAGGCTACTGGCTGACCACCAGGGAGCAGGAGGTCTCGATGTGCTCCTTGGGCTTGCCCTCGCAGGTCTTGTAGCGCTTCATGCTGACCACGTGGGGGCCGGCCTTGTCGAAGGTGGTGCTGTAGGTCCAGCGGAGCTCCTTCTTGTTGCGCTTGCCATCCACCAGCTGGGCTGTCTGGTCCATGGCGCCGGGCTTCCAGTCCTTCCAGACGTCGAAGCTGTAGGTGCAGCCCTCGGCGGGCTCGCGGCCGTCCTGGCCGATGTACTGGAAGTAGGCGGTCTCGCCTTCGGAGTAGAGGCAGCCGCGGTTGGGGGCGCAGAAGGCTTCGGCGGCCTCGTCTTCGGACTTCGGGAAGTCGGCGGTCTTGGTGGGGATCATGTCGGCGCTGTCGGTGCAGTGCTCCCAGCAGAGCACTTCGTCGCTCTGGACCATGGGGTTGGTGCCCACGGGGTTGGAGTCCTCGATCTTCCGACCGTTGTAGATGGTCATGTACATGTCGGTGATCATCAGGCGGCACTTACGCTCGTCGACCCGCAGGTAGATCAGGCCCTGAAGCTTGTTGCCCAGGTTGTTGTTGTTGAAGACGAACTGGTCCCACTCGTCGCCGCCCTCGTACTTCTTGAGGACCTCGACCGCGTCCTTGGCTCCTGCGTCGTACTGGGACTGGGTGAGGTCGCCGTCGATCTTGCGGAGGTCTTCGATGCTGGGCATGGGGTTGCCCGCCACGTAGAGCGCCTGGTACCAGTCCTTGACCTTGGGCTCTTCCTTGCACTGCAGCTCCATCTTGCCCGACGACTCTTTGACCTTGCAGTTGTAGTCGTAGACATCGGAGAACGAGCCGACGGTGTACTTGGCCTTGGTGGCGCCGCCCTCTTCGTAGATCTTGAGGCGGGTCTGGATGTTGGGCGTCTCGGACTTGTCGGGGTTGATCTGGAGCAGCACCCACTGGGTGCCCACCAGGCCATCGACGGTGAGATCGCAGGTGCTGGATTTCTGGCCGAGGACAAACTTGTTCTCGGACTTCTGCTCGCAGCCGCTGGTCAACAGGCTGGCGCTCAGCAGGCCCAGGATGAGGTTCATGGAACGCATGTTCGACTCCGGCACGGTCTATAGGGGATGCAAGGGTAGCAGGGGGCGCATAGGCGCAGCAAGAGTGCGCGAGCCCGCTGCAGTGGTTGCTGTTGGGTACGGACGAGCCATAACCAGCTTTGACTGCCCTGGCCCCTGGGGCAGGGGCGGAGGGAGCGCGCCTCGTGCACCCTTGGAGTGGCCTCTTTTTCACGCTTGGTTGACCTCCTCGCGAGGTCGCGGCGTATTCTCCTGTGCGCATCGCGGCGCCTTGACGCAGCTGGGGCCTACCCGCTAGGCGGCCATGCCAAGGAGGCACTATGGACCAGCCCACTCCTCGTCGCATCGCGGTGGCCAGCGCCAACCTTCACAAGCTCGAGGAGATCCGCGCCATCCTGGCTCCCTATGGCTTCGATCCGGTGGGTCTGGATGCCTGGCCCGACATCGACGATCTCCCGGAGACCGCCGAGACCTTCGAGGGCAACGCCCTGATGAAGGCCCGGGCTCTGGCCGAGCTGAAGGGTGTGGTGGCCGTGGCGGACGACTCGGGCCTCGAGGTGGACGCGCTGGGCGGGGCTCCGGGCGTGCACAGCAAGCGCTTCACCCCCGAGGCCACCCACGCCGCCAACAACACCAAGCTGCTGGCCGTGCTCGACGGCGTCCAGGAGCGCAGCGCGCGGTTCCGGTGTGTCATCGCCCTGGTGACGCCCGATGGAGCGCAGGCCCTCGCCAGCGGCGTGTGCGAGGGGCACATCGGGCACGGCCTGGTGGGCGCCGGAGGCTTCGGCTTCGATCCCCTCTTCCTGCCCGTCGAGGCCCCCGGGTGTTCCATGGCCGAACTCAGCGCCGCCGAGAAGAACGCCATCAGCCATCGGGGCCGGGCGTTCCGGCAGCTGCCGGGACTGCTGGAGCAGCTGGGCTTGTAGCGGGCCGATTTTCTACAGGGCTGCGGGTGGACCGCGGCGTCTACGGTCGCGCAGATCCAGCCACAGGCGGCCGAACCCGAGCAGGATCCCGGTTGCCAGGAAGAGCAGGACGGTGGTCCGGCCTTGGGCGTCTGGGTCGTGCTGGAGCGCGGGGGAGAGCGACGCCAGGAACGGCAGCACCACCACCGAACCCGCCTGGCTGGCGTTGTACCAGCCCACCACTCCGCCGGTGGCGATGAACAGGATGGCGGGCAGGTAGCGCATGGAGATCCAGGTCCGTGGAGCGTGACACCCGGCGCGGACGGCGGCGGTGCCCCGAGCCTTCGAGGCTGCTATTGCGGACCCCCGAGACGCGCACATCTTCCCTGTGTTGCTCCGGAGGTCGAGGCGGGACAGGTCACAGGCAGTGGCTGTCCCAGCAGGGGACCTCGCAGGCACCGAAGGCATCGCAGTCGGCGGCGCCGAGGCAGGGCGCCGCGCAGGACAGGTAGCCGGCGATGTCCGCGCACTCCCAGTCCTGGCCTTCACCGAGCCAGCTCTCGGAGCAGGTGCCCAGATCGGCCCAGCCCCAGTCGTCGTCGCACAGGGCGAAGACCGCCTCGCACAGCCCCGCGGCTGTGGCCGGGTTGATGTCGGCGTCGGTGTCGGCGTCGGCGTCGGTGTCGGCGTCGGTGTCGGTGTCGGTGTCGGCTTCTGCGGGTGCGCCGGAGTCGTCGGCGCCCAGCCCGCTCTCGTAGCAAGCGCTGCAGGTGAGCAAGAAGAGGGCGAAGGGAGGTGGGGCTCGGAACGCCATGGGGGCTCCGCTTTGTCCGTGTGGCACGCCCTCAGCATAGCTGGGCGCGGAGGTGGTCGCCGGGCTTCGACGGTGCGGGATCGGGTTCGATTCGGTAAAGGGACGGATCCGAGGAGCGATGCATGGAACACGGCGCCCCCGCATTCGAGCTGTCCATCCCCTGGGCCCTGGCCCTGACCGGCCTGTTCCTGTTCGGCAACGCCTTCTTCGTGGCGGCCGAGTTCGCCCTGGTCAAGGTGCGGGGCGCCCGGATCGAGGCGCTGGCCCGCAAGGGCAGCCGGCCGGCGAAGTCCGTGCTCGCGGCTCTGGATCGGCTCGACCTCTACCTCAGCGGCTGCCAGCTGGGCATCACCCTGGCCAGCCTGGTGCTCGGCTGGCTGGCCGAGCCGGCGGTCGCGGGGCTCATCATCGCCGGTGCTCATCGCCTGGGACTCGAGATCGGGGACTCTGGGCCCCTGCATCTGGTTGCGCTGGCGCTCGCGCTGGGGATCGTGACCATCCTGCACATGACCATCGGCGAGCAGGCCCCCAAGATCTGGGCCATCCAGCGGGCCGAGCGCGCCGCGCTGGTCATCGCGCCGCCGCTGCGCCTCTTCGTCACCGTGCTGCGGCCCGTGATCTGGTTCATCAACAGCCTGTCCAATGCTCTGCTCAGGCTGGTCGGCGTCACCGCCCACCTGGGCCACGAGGTGGCCGACGTCGAGGAGCTGCTGACCCTGCTCCGGGGGGCGGCCAAGGCCGGCTACATCAGCTCCCGCCAGCGCAGCATCGGTGAGAACGTGCTGAACCTCGCCGTGCTCGAGGTGCGGCATGTCATGGTGCCGCGGGTGGATGTGACCTTCCTGTCCACCGCCCAGTCCACGGATCAGCAGCTCGAGCTGCTCCGTTGCAGCGGCCACACCCGGCTGCCGCTGTGCGACCCCGATCTCGACAGCCTGGTGGGGCTGATCCATGGCAAGGACGTACTGGTGGCCATGCTCGGTGGTCAGGCCCAGCCGGATCTGGCCCCCTTGGCCCGGCCCATCGTGGCCGTGCCCGACCACCAGCCCCTCACGCGCCTGATCCCGACCCTGCAGCGGGCCCATGCACACTGCGCCGTCGTGGTGGACGAGCACGGCACCACCGTGGGGTTGATCTTCCTCGAGGACGCCCTCGAGGAGATCGTGGGGCCGCTGCACGACGAGTTCGATGCTCAGCTGGAGCGCTGGGCGATCATCTCCCCTGGGGTGCTCGAGCTTGCGGGTGGCCTGCCCACCCCCGAGGCGGCGGACCTGCTCGAGCTCGAGCTTGGCGGGGCCTCGGACACCATCGCCGGTGTGGTCATCGACCAGCTGGGCCGCATCCCGGCCGAGGGGGACCAGATCGAGCTTCCGCCCTACCGGGTCACCGTCCTGAGTGTCCTGCGTCGGCGGGTGGCGCGGCTGCGCTTCGAGCGCCTGGATGAGCGAGAAGGCGCAGAGCCTGCTGGGGATGCGAAGCCCACTACATGAAGCTCTGAACGGGGCCGCGGGTGGGTCTGGGGAGTGCTAGGAAGGGCGCGAGGAAGAGAGTGCTCAGCGCCCAGCACCGGAGGGTCCCTTGGAGGATGAACGTTTCGACGTCGTCGTGATCGGCTGCGGTCCGGCGGGGCAGCACGCAGCCACCCGCAGCGCCCGGGCGGGCAAGCTCGTGGCGCTGGTGGATGAGCGCGAGGTGGTGGGAGGCCAGTGCCTGCACGTGGGCACCATCCCCTCCAAGACCTTGCGCACCGCCATCCTCCATGCGGCTGGCTACTACGAGCGCGCCATCTTCGGCGAGGACCATCGGGGACAGGGCGCCACCCATGGCGAGCTCATGGAGCGCCTGCGCTCAGTCGTGGGTCGGGAGGTGGACGTCATCCACGAGCAGCTCGAGCACGCCGGGGTGTGCGTCGTGCACGGCCGGGGGCGACTCATGGGGCCCCGCCGCATCGAGGTGCGGCGCAACGACGGCGGCTTCAGGTTCCTGGTGGCGGACAAGATCGTCATCGCCGTGGGATCGCGATCCGTGGCGCTCGAGAAGATCCCGTTCGATGGGTACCACATCCTCAACACAGACCAGATCCTCAGGCTGCCCTTCTTGCCACGATCGCTGGTGGTTGTGGGTGGCGGTGTGGTGGGGCTCGAGTACGCCTGCATGTTCAGCCTGCTGGACATCGAGGTCCACCTCGTCACCCGCTACGCCGAGCTGCTCCCCTTCGCCGACCGAGACATCATGCGTGAGCTGCTGGCCCACATGGAGCGCAACGGCGTGCGGCTGCACCCCGAGCGCACTGTCGTCTCCACCCGGGTCGCCCAGGGCAAGCAGGTCACCACCGAGCTGTCCGACGGCACCGTACTGGACAGCCAGATGCTGTTCTACGCGGGCCAGCGCTTCGGGGCGACCCAGGGCCTGGGGCTGGAGCTGGCCGGCCTGCAGCCCAACGAGCGCGGCTTGATCTCTGTGGACGACTGTTACCGCACCGTCGTCCCCCACATCTACGCCGTGGGCGATGTCATCGGCTTCCCAAGCTTGGCCGCTACCGCCATCGACCAGGGGCGCAAGGCCGCCAACCACCTCGTGGGCCTTGACGACGTGCCCATACATCCCCTGTTCCCCTTCGGCCTGTACACCATCCCCGACATCTCCATGGTCGGTCCCACCGAGCAGCAGCTCCAGCGTGACGGCGTCGAGTACGCCGTGGGCGTCGGCCGGTACCGGGACAGCGCCAAGGGTCAGATCCTGGGCGACGCCACGGGCCTGGTCAAGCTGATCTTCGAGCCCGAGAACCGCAAGCTGCTGGCCGTCCACATCTTCGGGGTGGACGCCACCGAGCTGATCCACATCGGCCAGGCCGTCATGCGCCTGGGCGGCGACATCGACTACTTCGTCGACACCGTGTTCAACTACCCCACCCTGGCCGAGGTCTACAAGCTGGCGGCCGTGGACGGCCTGCACAAGCTGGGCGTGATGGAGCCGGGAGCGCCCTTGAAGGGGCTGCCCGGGAAGTAGGTGGGGCTCGCGGAGCGGAGCCAGGCGCCGCGGATGGTCGGGTAGCGAGCTTTTTTCGCTCGAGTCTGACGGGGTGCCTGCGCAGCCGTTGCCGGCAGGCGATCGCGGTGCTACTTCGGGGGCTGCCCGGGGCGTAGCGCAGTCTGGTAGCGCACCTGCTTTGGGAGCAGGTGGTCGCTGGTTCGAATCCAGTCGCCCCGACCATCAAAAACT
>CALDOK010000373.1 GCA_937912125.1 uncultured Pseudomonadota bacterium | reverse complement strand
CCGTTTCTGACGGACGTCGCCTTCGGCTCCGCCGCAGAACGGCAAGACGTTCGGCCACCCGCCACGTCGGTGTTCATGGCAATTCCTGGTCTCGCCGCCGCCGTAGGGGAGTCACGAATGCCACAGCTACTCCCCCAGCGATCCCAGCAGCAATCCGAGGTCCCAGATGGTGATGTCGCCGTTGTTGTGCATGGTCGCCAGGTAGCGCCCGTCCCCGGAGACGGCCGGCGGTCCTTCGAGGCCGTCTACGAGGGTCATGCCAAGCCGGTAGCGGCCGTGGTCGTCGAGCAGATCGAGCTCTCTGTTGCTGGTACACGTCAGCCACGCAGCATGGGCCTCCAGTGTCCGGGCGTTGCGGCAGAGCGCGCTGGTATGAGTGTCCTCGGTGCTCGCCTCCGGTACCCAATGATGCAGGCGCCAGCCGGACCGCATCCAGACACCGTTATCGCTGACCACGAGGTCGTCCACGTCATGGAGCCTCATCTGGTCGACCTTGCCCCCTAGCCGGACGTGGGAGAAGTCATCGCCCTTGCGAGCGATGACAGCATCTCCGGCGGGCATAAGGCCGACTATGCGAAGACCCTCTTCGAACCGGAGCCCGCCGTCGCCGCGCGGGAGCAACGCATGTTGACCACCCGCAGGCCGGATCACCAAGCTCTGACCATCGTTGCTCAACAGAACGCTCGCGTTTGGCTCCGATGTTTCGACACTCCACAGCTCCTCGCCGCTGACGCGGTCTTTCACCACCCAGCGTCCACCCACTCGGCTCACCAAGCTTGCGCCATCCACCGCGACAGCCTCAATGCCCCCGGGTGTAGCGCCGTCCAGGTGCTCACCCTGGAGGCTCCACTCGTGCCAGGCTTCGCGGGACGCCGTCAGCAGCGTGCCCTGGGGGGTGAAGCCCATGTGGATGAGAGGCAACACGTGGCCCCGTGTCTCCCACTCGAACCGACCCTCCGCGTCAATGAACAGCACCTGACCTTCGTCGTCGATGATCGCCAGCCGGTTCCCATCAGGGGTCCAACCCGATGCCTGGAAGCGGCCGCCCACCTCACCCCAGTCCTCCGGCGGCCACAGCTTCTCGGCCTCGCTCGCGGGGGTCCAGGAGACGATGGTGCCTCGGCTGGACAGCAGCAATCGTGCACCGTCGGGGCTCCAGAGCAGCTCGGGCGCCAGGTCGCCGTGCTCGAACTCGCTCAACAGTGCGCCGTCGCGGTCCACTACCTGGACCAGGCCACCGCTGAAGGCCAGCGCCACCCGCGACCCATCGGGTGAGAAGACCCACGTTCGCATGTTCTTGGGCAGCAGGCGTTCCCAGCGCGGCTCGCTGCGCTCGGGGTCCCAGGCCCAAAGGCGCCCGGCAGCCCTGCTTCGGGCTAGAAACAGGCCGCCATCTGGCGCTACCAGTACGTCTTGCACACCACCCGTGGGAGCCTCGAAGCGACGGAGCACCTCATCGGCTCCCACCAACACGATGTCTTCGTCGCCAGGCTCCCTCGGCTCTACGGTATCGATCACATGGGGGTACGCACGACAGAGCGTGCGGTGCTCGTCGAGCGGGTATTGGGACCCCAGCCCCTTCTTGCACTGGAACACATCGGCGACCTCGCGGTCAGAATCTGCACGAGGATCATGGAGCCAATCGCACGCGGGTGGCTGGACGGCACCCAAAGACACGCCATCCTCCCAGGGGACAGGAGGGGAATAGCCGCAATAGGTACCCGGATGGGAGACCCGTCCGATGGCGCCGGTGGGGAGCCATCCCGCCCGTGGGGGCACGGGCCCAGGCTCCGGGAGCCTCCACATGGCCAGGGTCCCTTCGAGGCCCAGGGTCACAAGGCTGTTCCCCTGAGCAGCCATCGCCACGATGCTGTGGGAATGAGCCCGAAAAGCGCCCCAGCGCAGCCCCGTGGCCACGTCACCAAGCTCGATGACTCCTTCGGAGGCGCTTGCCCACCAGCGGCCAGCCACCACGACTCGACTGGTTGCGAACGAGTCCATTCCCAGGAGCTTCCGCTCGCCGGTGGCTGATGTCCACACCATCGGCCCCCACGAACCAGTGTCGATCACTACGTGCTCGCCCGCAGGATGCACGAGATTTTCGGAAGGTACTCTGTTCAGCTCGAGCGGTGCGCTGTCCGGCTGCCTAAGGTCTTCGATGCGGACTGTGCGCCCATGTAGCGTCACGTTCAGGTGGTCGGGGCTAGGACCTGGGGGGAAGGAGAGGTCTTCGGGCGGGATCTCCAACTCTCCGTCAGGCGTGACGAAAAGCTCCTGATCGGCGGCGCGAACGAGGACGCCTCCTTCACCGTCCAGCGCGAGGGTCGCGTCGAACCCGTCGACGGCCTCGGGCAATTGGGGATCCGCGAGCGAGCCCACTGCCACCCGCCAGTCCCCGGTCACCGCGGCAAAACGTCGCCCGTCAGCGCTCGCGGCCAGAGCGAGCACCGGCTGCGGCAGCGCGACGCGACGTTCCTCGCCCGTCCCGAGGTCCCACACGAGAAGCTCTTCGCCGCCGCCGGCCAGCGCCACTCGTCCGTCCGCGGATAGGGCCAGAGCCTTCGCGTCGTTCAGCCGCGTCTCTAGTCGACGATCGCCGAAGAAAGCGGTCACCCTGTCATCGCCGTGGAGCACCAAGGCGGTGGTTGCGTCCTCGGAAACGGTCATCGTCTCGACGTAGCCCTCGATCTCCAGGTGCTCGATGGTCTGCGCATCCACGCGGATCCGAACGACCTCACCGCCGCCTCCGGTCGCAACGAGGATCAGCCTGCCAGATCGATCACCGATGACGAGACTCACCACCTTTGGGGTGAAGGCTCGATCCGAAATGGTCTGCTCGGTTGAGGGGTTCCAGACCACCACATGCGCATCCCCGACCCGGATGCCGTCCCAGTTTCCCGTTCCCTCGCGGGTCGTCCAGCTGCCGCCATCAGCCTCACAACCCTGAACCACCATCGCGATGGTCCCCTCCGCACGCTCTCTGGCGTATCGTGCAACCCATGGCAGCATGAGGTCGGCGCCCGAGCGAGTACGAACTGTGTGTTGTCGGGTTCCGCACCAGCCCGACTCGACGATGCCCCTGGAGAGCGGGTTCTCCCCTTCGCTCGTGCCGATGTAGGCGCCGGTTTCCCCGTCAAAGCGCAGCACCTGCCATTGGTCAGTCCAGATGGAATCTGCTGCGGCCATGATCTCCCGCCCATCGCCGCTGAACCCTAGTTCGACTCGGTACCCAGCGGTCCTGGGAGGGGCGACGCGGACCCGTCGCACCAATTCGGGGGCCTCTCGATCAGGCAGCACACGCGCAAGAGCTTCCGGACCTCTGGCTATTGACAGGAGCGACATGATCAGAACGGAGGTGAACACCCAGAAGGAGAATTGAAGAAGTCCGGTCATCCCTCCGGTCCCTGCCACTCCGTCAACCCCTTCCCGTCGGCTACCGGAGCGGTGGGCACCGGCACGCTGCACGCGTTGGAGGGCAATCGATGTGGTGATCGCTCGTCTTGTCATCGATGAACTCGCAGAATGGAGATGCGTTTGACAAGGACGAAAGCGTCGCGCCAAAGGATTCTTCCTTCGAGGATTCCTCTTTCGGTGGCCCTCTCAAGTCCCAGCATTCCAGAAGATTCTAACTGGCTGACAGCCGTATCGGCGACACGCCTCCAAGCCCGGAGTACGCGAACAGTCATGCCCGCAGGCAGCGCTGATCTCTTCACCAGGATCATCTGGTGGTTGAGGTTCTCCAGCCAAGCCCGGATTGGCGGGGCGCGCCGTCCGGCACACGAGGACGAGTGGCCTTCGCTGGCCTGTCGGTAGGCATGGTACACGATTCTGAAGAGCCATCGCTCCATGCGCCTAGGAGCGCAGCGCTGCGATGGAGGCCGAACAGGGCAATCCTACCGACCCGCTTCGCGGGCGGTAGATTGCCAAGACGTTACCCGGACATGAGGTGTATATGGCATGGGTTCGCTTTTCAGAGGTTCG
>CALDOK010000372.1 GCA_937912125.1 uncultured Pseudomonadota bacterium | reverse complement strand
GGACTGGATCGCCCAGCGCACCTGGCGGTCCACCGCCGCCGAGACCGTGGCGAGGAGCATGACGCGATGAGCAGCAGCAGCTCCACCCTCTCCCTGGAGGAACGCGCCCGCAGACGGGCGCAGCGCATGGAGATCGCCAGGCACGCTGCCGAGCAGCTCGAGTGCTGCTGGGACGCCACTTCGTTGGTGGATTGGGGTGTGCTGCGGCGGTACTACCCCCAAGGCTGGGCCAGGGTGCTGCGGGACTGCTTCCGCGTGGAACCCGAGCCGGGGAACACCCTCGGTGAGTACCTGAGCACGGGAGCAGGCGGCCTGCTGCTACCGAAGAACCGCCTGGACACCACGGCACAAAAGAAGCGCAAGGCCGCCCGACATGTGGCGGAGGTGCTGGGGCACCTGCCGCTGGAGGAACTGGATGAGGAAGGGCTGGCGCAGGCCCGGTGGCACTACGTCGCGGCGCTCGGCGGCCGACAAGCGCACGCGCTCATCACGCACGATCTGCGCATCCTCAGGCAGGCAGTCGAGCGAGGGCGAGAGGCGCTGGGGATGCCGGCGGAGGCGCACGCATGGCCGAGCGCCAGACCGACTGGTAGAAATAGGAAGCGGACCCAGCGGGGCACCGCCAGTCCGCGCGAAGTGCTGCAGCTGCTGGCCCAGCTCGAGCCAGCTCTCAAGGTCGCGGTGGTCCTGTTCGTGGGGCTCGGGCTGCGCCACGAGGAGGTCAGACTGATCAGGGTCGGGCACCTCGACTACATC
Organism: uncultured Pseudomonadota bacterium; assembly: GCA_937912125.1. Taxonomy (GTDB): domain Bacteria; phylum Myxococcota_A; class UBA796; order UBA796; family JAFGLY01; genus CALDOK01. Next base: position 3,225 of record CALDOK010000372.1, on the reverse strand, counting down.
CAGTGGCAGCTGCGCGTGGCCGGCAACGAGCACCGGGGCCCGGTGTACCGTGCGGTCCCCTTCTGGACGCAGCTGCTCATCTGGGAGGCGATGCCGCGCCTGGCCACCATGCCCTTGGGCCAGCAGCTCTTCGAGAGCCCCGTGCGGCCCGGCTACCCGCGCACGGACATCGGCAAGTGGATCCGCGCGGCCGCCGGCGAGGCTGGGCTGGTGGAGCCCCAAGGAAGGGCCGGCCGCTTCTCCCCCCAGGGGCTGCGGCGGCTGTACCAGGCCGTGGCACGGGCCAACGACCTGCCCGCGGCGCTGGTGCGGGGGAGCTTGGGGAAGGGTCAGGGGGGCGACCAGTTCGAGGTGTCGTGTCTGGCCGTGGACCGGGCCCTGGCGCGCCGGTGGGCGGAGTTGATGAGGACGCCGGAGGTCGGGCCAGACGAGCGGCCCCATGTGCCCGTGAAAGCGCCCAAAGGGGTGGGCCGATGGAGCCGGAGTGCAAGCCGAGGGGTGAGAGGCGGACGCCACCCTGGAGTCCACCACCAGGTTGCCTGGAACTGGTTTCAGACAAGAGTTCATGAAAGTGCAAGGAGAAAAAATGGATACCGAGTCAATCGAGACGCAGAACCAGAATCTCAAGGAAGGAGACGGCCCATGGTACCACTGGGTTGTCCAAGCAAACGATCTCCTGGAGGCCGCATGCAAACTCTTCCAGGGGTTCGCGAACGGGGCAGACCACGACGAGGCTTTCGCCGCGTTCGCGGTCGCCAGCAAAGGAACCTGCACGGAGCTGTCCCGCCAGATGCTCATGTTCCGCGCAATGTCTACGGAGTGCTTGCTCAACGCGATGTGGCTGCGTGCAGGCCGCAAGCTGATCGTGGAGGGTGGAACCCAGAAAATCCCGGGCATTCGTGGTCATCGGCTGGACTCCATCGCGGCGGTTCTCCAGGGCCAGGGCATCTTCGAGTTCGCGGAAGCAGACATCGACCTTCTGTTTCGGCTCTCGACGTACGATACTCGCGGGCGCGCTCCGGTCCAGAGAGATGCGCACAAGATGCCTCCGCACCCACCGGAAGGCTCGGCGGGCAGTGCCTCTCCACAGCCATGGGACTGGACCAACGATAGCGCGCTCTACGCGGATCTCACCAACAGAATGTGGCTCGGCGAAGCAGCAGGATGCCTGTTCCGCCATCCGTGACCGACCGCTGTTTGTGCGCTGGTACTCAGACACGAACGACCTGGGATCGTGCGGGCAGACCACGTCACGCCTACCCCGTCTGGTGCCAAAAGACTAAGCCAGCGAGCCGGCCCCACGCCCACTTGGCCGGGGGCAGAGCAAAGCTGACCGCGCGGGGCTGCTCGGTGGCCGGGTTGGACGGAGCCGCTCGCCCACGGCGGGGCGGTCGAGTAGACCGGGAGAGTCGCCCCTCCCGGCCCCTCACAGATCCGGACGTGCGCGATTGACGCATCCGGCTCCTCGAATCACAGTTTCACAAGCCTTATCTGCCTCGGCCGCATTCGCGGTCGTGGCAGGGGGTAGCTGCTCTTAGCAGACGCTGTACATCCGCAGGCGGCCTGAAACCCCGAACAGTCTCGGGCCTCCTCCCGCCAGCGGAGGAGCACAGCGATGTCACCGAGGATCTCGAAGCCCCCCCCCACAGCGGTACACGAAACAGCAGCGAGATGACGGCGTGGCGCTGGCCCTGGAGAAGGGCATCAAGCCGGCTTGCCGCGAGCTGGGCATCCCGCCTGGAACGCTGCACGCCTGGGTGAAGAAGGAGCGTGCCGCCTGTCCTGTTGCATCCCCATCGTCCGCGACGGCCAAGGGGAAACCCACGACCAAGCGGAGCAAGCGCAAGCCCGCCCGTCGCTACACCCCGTCGGAGAAGGCGGTGATCCTCGAGTACGCCGCCAAGGAAGGCGTGACCAAGTGCTCCACCCAGCACGACGTGAGCCGGTTCTCCATCTACGAGTGGCGCCGGCAGGTTCGGCTCGCAGCCGCTGGTGAGGGCGAGTGTCCCACCACGGGCCCCGATCCGGCAGACATCGAAGCCCAGCGGGACCAGGAGATCCTGCGGATGTGGCACCAGCACCCCGGGCTGGGTCCGAGCCAGGTTCGCAACCAGCTACGGCGCCAGAGTGTGAAGGTGTCGGTACACACGGTGCGCCGGGTGATGGAGGAGGCGGGCTACCGGCCGCCGAAGGTGAGGAGCCGACCGCACGATGAGCGCTTCGAGTCTGTTCGGCCAAACCACATGTGGCACCTGGATTTTCTCCAGCGCTACATCAACCGCACCAGCACGTTCAGCCTGATCCTGATCGATGACCACTCCCGCTTCGTGGTGGGCCACGGTGTGGACGACGCCGAGCGGGCAGACATGGTGATCCGGACCTTCGAAGAAGCGGTGGAGCGACACGGCCGACCCGAGCAGGTGATGCACGACAAGGGCAGCGCCTTCTGGTCGTGGCGAGGCATCAGCCGCTTCACGGCGCTGCTGACGGAGCTGGGCATCGACCAGGTGGTGGCTGAGCACAAAGAGTGGAATGGCAAGGTGGAAGTGTTCAATGGAAATCTGGCCAAAGAGCTGTTCGATGTGCAGCACTTCTACGATCTGGCCGAGATGAAGCGCCGGCTGGCGGCGCACCTGCACTGGTACAACCATCGGCGCACGCACCACGCCCTAGGTGGCCTGCTGGTGCCCGCGGATCGTTACTACGGCCGAGTGGAGGAGGTGCTGGCGCGCATCGAGGCCGGCGCTGGGGCCAGCGCCCACACGGATCTGCTGGACTTGCGGGACCGGGCGCTGGAGTTGTTCAAAGTCGTGAGCATCGACGGCAAGCCCGAGGTCTGGCTGCTGGGTCACAGGATCCAGCTGCCATGAGGCCGGCGAGCTCGCGCGCTGAAGGCTCCCACACCCGTCCTGAGAGCTTCGTATAGCGTATTACGCGAAAGACAGGGTAGAACCATGCCAAGGCGAAACATCGATGGCTTCTGGGGCGAACATCTGCCGGTGTCGGTACGGTTGAGTTGGAGGGCTCGCGAAGCCCTGCACCTGCTTCGAGAGAGATGGGGCTGCTCGCGTAGCGAAGCCATCCGCCGGGCTCTCCTGGAGGCCGCCGCCCGCCCCGAGTCGCTGTCCACCCCGTCAACGGAGCCCGCCTCGAAGTAGGAGGAGGCGGCCCCCGCGTGAACCGGGCAAGGAGGGGTTGCAACACCAACCAACCCACCCGACGACG
>CALDOK010000371.1 GCA_937912125.1 uncultured Pseudomonadota bacterium | reverse complement strand
GGGGCGGCGGGCCCCGACGCCCTGTCACCCCCCTCACGCCAGTCCGAGGAAGCGCCCACGCGCTATCCCCGCGAGGATAGGCTTTCATCGGTCACCCTGGAGGCGCTCCGTCCCGGGGCGACAGCTACTCGGACGAGAGCGTGCTCGACGCCGAGATCATTCGACAGGTGCCGCCCGAGCGCTAAGACTTCGACGCTGGCCAACCTGAAGCCCACAACCGGCACCCGAGAGGTCCTCGATGCGAAGCCGCTGGCTGCACGCTCCCCTGCTCCACACCGCCCACGGGCGAGAGCGCAAGGTCACCTGGCTCGAGCTGTTCTACGACCTGATCTTTGTCGCCGCGATCATCCAGCTGGGCGATGCCCTGGGCGACCAGGTCTCCCTCGGCAACTTCGCCTCCTTCGCCGGTCACTTCGTGCCCCTGTGGGTCGCCTGGAGCGGGTTCACCTTCTTCGCCAACCGCTTCGACGTGGACGACTTCACCCACCGCATCATGGTGTTCATCCAGATGTTCGCGGTGGGGGCGATGGCCATCTCGGCACCCCACGCCATGCAGGGGCACCACGCCATCTTCTCGTTCTGCTTCGCGGTTGCCCAGCTGATGATCGTGGTGATGCACGTGCGCGCATGGCTGCAGGTGCCCAAGGCCAGGGACTACGCCAGGTACTGGGGCATCGTGTTCGCCATCAGCGCCGCGTGTTTTCTGATAGCAGGCTTCCTGCCCACGGTATGGGCCTACGGGCTCTGGGGAATGGGCATCCTGGTCATCATGGCGGCGCCGATCAGCCGCTCGTCCCGGGCGCTGCAGGAGCGCTACCCCATCGACATGGAGCACCTGGCCGAGCGCTACGGACTGCTCACCATCATCGTGCTGGGCGAGTCCTTCGTGAAGGTGCTGTCGTTCCTGACCAGCTCGGAGCTGGCCACCGAGTTCGACACCGTGCTCAAGGGCAGCCTGGGGCTGTTGCTCACCTGCACCGTGTGGTGGATCTACTTCGACGACGTGGCTGGCTCTCGGCTCAAGAAGCACCGGGGTGCCTTCGAGGTCTGGTTCGCGGGCCACCTGCCCCTGGCCATCGCGGTCACTGGGGTGGGGGTGGCCGTCAAGAAGGCCATCAAGTTCGACTTCTCCGTGCCAGCGCCGGACGACTACCGCTGGCTCCTGGCGGGCACCCTGTGCCTGACCCTGGCATCGGTGGCCATCATCGACTCGGTCACGGCGCGCCGCGAGGCGAAGCTCAGCGACCACGCCCGGGTCAACGTGCGCTTCGCCTCGGCCTTCGTCGTGTTGCTGCTGGGCCAGATCGGCAGCCAGATGAGCGCGGGCATGTTCATGGCCCTGATCACCGCCGTCTGTGTCGCCCAGGTGCTCTTCGACTTGATGATGGCCCCTATGGAGGCCGCCGAACACTCTGGCGACGAGCCGGTGTCCATCGCCGAGCTGGCCCGGCAGCGCGCCGCCAACGAGCGCACCGGCAAGGAAAACCGCCCCGCCAACATCGGCGACACCATCCGCAAGGGCGCGCCGGCCGAGCTGCGCAGCGACCTGTACTTCTTCTTCCTCCAGGGCTCCTGGACGCGCCTGTTGATGTCGCTGGTGTTCGTCTACGTCATCCTCAACGTGGTCTTCGCCGGCCTGTTCCTGCTCGAGCCTGGGTCCATCTCCGGCAACAGCACGGACGGCTTCGCCGAGGCGTTCTTCTTCAGCGTCCAGACCATGTCCACCATCGGCTATGGCGGGCTTAGCCCAGCCACCAGCTACGGTGATCTGATGGTCACCATCGAGGCGGCGGTCGGGCTGCTGGGGGTCGCCATGGCCACCGGCATGATCTTCGCCAAGGTCTCGAGGCCCCAGGCCAACGCGCTGTTCAGCGAGTGCATGGTGCTCACCACACGCCACGGCAAGCAGACCTTGATGCTCCGGGTGGGCAATGCCCGGGGCAACGAGGTGGTGGACGCCACGGTCTCACTCACAGTGCTCAAGGAAGAGCTCAGCCCCGAAGGGCACCACATGCGCAAGCTGCACGACATCAAGCTGATGCGCGATCGCAGCCCCATGTTCGCCATGAGCTGGTCCATCATCCACGAGATCGACGCCGACAGCCCCCTGTTCGACGTGGACTGGGACGACGCCGACGAGCACATCATGATGTTCGTGGCGACGATCAAGGGCCACGACGGCACCTATGGCCAGACCACCTACTCCCGGCACATCTACTACCCGGAAGACGTGCGGGTGAACGAGCGCTTCGTGGACGTCATCAGCCAGCTCGAGGACGGCCGCATGATGGTGGACTACCACAAGTTCCACGACACCGTGCCCGACGAAGAGGTCCCCAGCGCCTGACCACGCCCAGGGGGCGGGGGTGCCTCAGGAGCCCCGCAGCGGATACCTCCAGAAGGTCAGCAGGCCCAGCACGAAGCTGCCCGCGGCCACCAGGGGGATGAGCCGCAGCCCGCCCAGGCTGGGGCCACCGCAGTCGTCCCTCAGGACGATCAGGCCGAAGGCGAGGATGCTGGCGCCGATCATGGTCTTCTGCAGGATGGCCTGCACCCCGAAGTAGATGGCCTCGCGGCGCTGGCCGGTGAGCTCCTCGTCGTGGTCCACCACCTCGGCCAGCAGGGCGAAGGGCAGCATCATGAACCCAGCGGTGGGGATGCCGATCAGGCCCATGGCCACCGCACTCTGCACCAGCAGGCTGCCCCAGGGCAGGTGGCCCACCGCGCACAGGGTGGGGGCGGCCAGTGCGCTCCCGATGATGGTGACCACGAAGGCCAGCCAGGCGCCTCGGCGCTTGGCGAGGCGGTTGAACACGAAGAAGAACACCAGGTTGGTCACCAAGAACGGGCCCATGAGCAGCGCCACCGCCGACTCGTCCAGGCCCAGCAGGTCCTGCGCCCAGTAGGGCACGATCATGATGAGCAGGTTGAGCCCGAACCAGTAGAAGCTCGTGCTGACCACCAGGAACAGGAAGGGCCGGTTGCGGAAGGTCAGCCGGACCCAGGTGACCAGGCTCACCCGATCGTCGTCGCGGGCGGCCGGGAGCGGGCGCTCCTTGATGGCGAAGATGGTGGGCCCGAAGCTCACCAGGCACAGCACGGCCACCACCGCGCCCATGGCCGCCCAGCCCGCCCCCTCGATGACCACGCCGATCACCGCGAAGACCACGGTGCCGACCATCACGAACACCGCCTGCAGGGTGGTGAGGTTGACCCGCTCCACCGCCCCCGAGGAGATCTCGGGCAGCAAGGCCAGGTAGGGGGTGACCACCACGGTGTAGAGCACGAACCAGGCCTGCACCAGCAGCAGCACCCACAGGGTGTTGAGCCAGTGCATGCCGTCCATGGGTGGCACCCACAGCAGGAAGAACACCAGCGCCATGGGCCCCAGCCCCCAGATCAAGAAGGGGATGCGCCGTCCGCGCTTCGAGCGCAGCCTGTCGCTCCAGAAGGCGACCAGCGGGTCGGTGAAGGCGTCGGTGATCCGCCCGGCCAGGAAGATGGTGCTGAACAGCGCCACGGGCACCAAGGCCTCCGCGGGCGAGGGCACGTAGCGCTTGAAGATCCACTGGCTGATCACCAGATTGGTGAGGTTCATGGCCAGCCCACCCGCAGCGTAGGCCAGCTTCTGCTTGGTCGTCAGCTGCATCGCCATCGGACCTGCCCCCCTCTCCGAGCTAGTCGTCCTCGCAGATCTGCCGCTCGATGTCGCAGTGCTGGCCGTCGGGGCAGTCCAGATCGCCGTTGCAGGGGGTGTAGCCCTCGACCGCCATGTCCACGGCGCGGTGACTGTAGACCAGCAGATCGGTGCAGCCGTCGGAGTTGGCAACACGGTCGGCGGTGCGGCGCCGGATCCAGGCCGAGGGGTAGCCGGAGACTCCGTTGTCGACCATGGGGCCCAGCAGCGCGGCGGGGATGGAGGCGCTGCCGGTGTCAGGCAGCTCGCAGATCATGGTCAGCGGCGAGGTGCCATGCTGGTCGATGTTGAAGGTGATCGCGACGCGGCCTGGGACCGTGGGGACGGTCCAGCTGACGGGCATGTCCACACCAGGCTCCAGCAACCAGTTGGGCTCGGCCACCTCGATGCGCTCCACCCCCAGCCCCCGCAGCTCGAACCGATCGGCGGCGGTGAGGGTGATGTGGGCTCCCGGCTCGAACATGGGGTAGCCCACCGAGGTGTCCCAGTAGTTGCCGAAGCCGTCGGCGGTGAGGGTCAAGGGCACGGCCAGGCCATCGACCTGCACAGGGCCCAGGTCCTGGGCCATGGGGTACGGCTCGCACTCGCCGTCGTGGTTGCAGGCCTCGTCGGGCTGGCAGAGCTCCTCGCAGAAGGGGTTGTTCTTGCGCCACAGGGTGCAGCCGGCTTCGCTGGCCACCTCCTCGAGCACGGTGATGGGGATCACGCCGTCGAGCACGGCGCCGGTGACCGTGGCGAAGCCCTCGTCCGGGCCGTCCCAGTGGGCCAGCTCGAAGCGGCCGAGGTGATCGGCGTAGCCGCACGAACCGCCCAGGTCGTCCAGGCCCCAGGTCTCGGGGGCGGTGTCGTCCGGAGCGATGGGCGCAGTGTCGCCGGGGTCCGGCTCGCAGGCCATGAGGGCCAGCAGGGGAAGCACTACCAGGATCGTACGCGTCAGGGTCTTACGCATGTCCTACCACTGCTTGCTGCGCACGCCGACGTCCACCTCGAAGGTGTTGTGCGTGTTGTTGGCGTCCACCACATACAGCTTGTGGTCGCTCCAGCCACCCAGCCCCGAGCCCCACTTCATGTTGGGCAGGTAGGCGAAGTTTCCCAGGTCGCTCCGCGTCAGCACGGTGCGGTCGTAGACGCCATCGGGGGTGTAGCGGAGGATGTCCGAGCTGCCGTAGTCGATGACGTAGAGGTTGTCGCAGATGTCCACCGCCATGCCCACCAGCATGCCGGTGCCCACGTTCTGGGCCCACAACTGGAGCTCGCCGGCGGGTTCGCCCTCGGGGGTCATGGGCAGCTTGTAGATCTTCCGGGTGGAGTAGCTGTTGATGTACAGGGCCGTGAAGTCGGCGTTGAAGGTGAGGCCCTCGGGAGCCACCACCACGCCCGTGGTGAGCACCAGGGACTCGCCCGTCTCGGGGTCGACCCGGCGGATACGGTTGCCGCTGCTCTCAGCCACGTAGATGCGCCCGTCTTTGCCGATCTCGAGGCCGTTGGGGTAGGACAGATCGCCCAGCAGGGTCTCGCGGGAGCCGTCGGGGTGCAGCAGCACCAGGCTGCCGGAGGTGTCCAGGCAGATCACCAGGGTGCCGTCGGGCAGCATGCGCATGCCGGCTTCGTAGCGCAGGTTGGCAGCCCAGATCTCCGAGGTCCCGTCGTAGTTGTTGCGGTAGACATGCTGGCCGTTGTTGCCGATCAGGTGGCCTTCCTGGTCGAAGTCCAGGTCTTCGAGGGAGTAGGCCTGCACGTCCCGCACGGTGAACGGGGGCTCGGGCAGGGCGTCGCAGGCGGGGTCGGTCCATTCTTCCCCGGTGTCGCCGGTCTCTCCGGTCTCGCCGGTCTCTCCGGTCTCGCCGGTGTGACCCGTCTCGCCGGTCTCTGCGGTGTCCACAGGCTTCCAGCCGCTGTCGTCCGGCTTCCCGCCGCTGTCGTCCAGCTTCGAGATGCCAGGCGGATGACAACCCAGGACGAACAACAGCCCGAGAGTCGGGGCCCAGGGCGGCAGGGCTGGGGGCATAGGATCTCCACGGCGCGGAACAATGGGGCAACGGCGGGACGATCATACGTGAACCGGGCCACGCTTGCTGTAGGGAAGGCGTCAGGGGTGTACACTTCCGGCGAGGATTACCCATCATGGCGAGGCGAAAGATCGGGTTCGGGGTGGTGTTGGCGGGCATGGTCCTGGTGGCGATGTTGATGGGCTCGCTGCTGATCTGGGGGCTGATCCGCTGGGTCGAGCCCAACCCCGTCGCGCCCGACCTCGCCGGCAAGCGCCCGGAGTCTGTGACCACCCACATGGCCGGGCCCGACGACGAGCCGCCAGAACCCCCCGCTGCCGCGGAAGCCGAGCCCATCTTCGACGAGCACGACGTCTGCCCCCTGGACGTAGTGCTGGAGCCCGAAGACGATCAGCCCATCGACGAAGCCTACGTGCGGGCCACCATGTCCTGGGGCTCACCCATGGCCGGGGAACGCTTCGAGGCGGATCGGCTGGAACCCCTGACCTGGCGCGTCGAGGACCTACCCTGCGGTGTGGCCTCCCTGCGGGTGACGGTGAGCGGCTACGTGCCGGTGCGCAGGGACGCCGTGGACAGCGTGGTGCAGAGCTCGGTCACGGTGCCCCTGACCCGCGGCGTGTTCCTGCGAGGCGTGGTGACCGACCAGGACGGAGCCCCCATCGCCGAGGCCTGGGTAAAAGGCGACAACGTCTCGGACCACACAGACGAGGAAGGCGCCTACCGGCTTCGGGTGGACCCGGCGGAGCTGCGGCGCGTCTACGCCTCGGCCGAGGGCTACCTGAGCGACTCCCAGCGGCTGCGCCTGCCCGAGGACACTGTCCAGGACGCGGTGTTGGACTTCGAGCTGGCCGCCGCTCGCGAGGTGACGGTGTGGTGCGCCGGCCTGCCCGACGACTCCTGCGCCTCGGTCCTGCCCATCATGTGCACCTGGGCCCTGCTGCCCGTGGGCCCGTTCTGCATGGGGGACCCTGTGCGCTGCGAGTGCCCGGATGGCCGCGTCGCCGTGCGCGCCGGTGGGCAGTCGGTGGAGGTCGGGCCGGACGAGCGCGAGGCCTGGCTGGACTTCAGGGACACCGGCAGCATCGTCGGGCGCGTGGTGCGCAGCGGAGAGCCCGTCGAGTGCGACATCATCGCCACCTTCGCCCCGCGGTCCATGGCCGATCTGAGCGAGGGGCTGTTCAACGCCCGCAAGGCCGAGACCGACGACGAAGGTCGCTTCCTGCTCGCCGGCCTGAACCCCGGCACCTGGACCGTGCAGGTGATGGACGACTCGGGCCCAGCCGCCACCGAGTACGCCAAGGTCCTCGAGGGCCAGCGCTACGACCTGGGCGAGATCGACCTGATGGGCGGCGGCCTGATCCAGGGGGTGGTCATCGACGCGCTGACCGAACAAGGCGCCCCGCGCGAGATGGTCATGGCCATCCGCACGGACATCCAGACCGAGCTACCCGCCATGCAGATGGCCCACACCGGCTCCGAGGGTCGCTTCGAGCTGCGCGGCCTGGACGACGGTACCTACAAGGTCAGCACCACCGCCCGACCCTTCACCCACGACACCGTCATCCTCGACGACGGCGTGGCGGATCACGAGGTGGAGCTGACCACCGGGGCCGCGGGCTTGCTGGACGAGCAGGGCTTCTCCCTGGTGACCGACCAGCAGGGTGAGCTGATGGTGGACGGGGTGGAGCCCGGCGGGCTGGCCGATGGCGCGGGGCTGCGGGCGGGCGACGTCGTCAGCGGCGTGCTGATCGGAGGCATCGACCTGGGGATGCTGATCCCCGGGCTGGACGACTACATGGTCGAGGCCGTGCTCGAGCACTACTCTGGCCCAGGCGTGAGCCTGGTGGTGCTCCGGGACGGGGCAGAGGTGACCGTGGAGCTGGACTGACGTCGCAGCAGGAGCTCACCCAGGCGGGCCCCAGACCCTACGCCCGGCGCCTCATACCGGCTGACGCAGATTCGGCTCGGATGATCGCCGAGAAGAGCGACCCGCTGTCGGCGATGAGGAGCCGCAGGCGTGGCGAGTCACGTCAAGGATCCGAAGCGTCGACAGCGGGGTGCTCGGCCGGCGAGGGCCGAGCCGAATCAATGTCAGACGGTATCAGAACAGGGGCCACCAGCAGCGGCCTTGATCGTAGCTGCCGCCGTAGACCTCGCGGCGGCGCTGGCCCTGCTTGTCCCAGTAGAACCAGCGCCCGACCTTCTCGCCGTCGACATAGGCGCCGCTCGCGGACCGCTGGCCGTTGGAGTGCCAGCTCTTGAAGCAGCCCACCTGTTCGTCGGCGAGGTACTCGCCTTTTTGGCGATTGCTGCCGTCGTCGTAGTAGAAGTACCAGCTGTCGACCTTCATGCCCTGGTCGAACCAGCCGTAGGCCTGCAGCTCGCCGTTGTCGTACCAGGCCTTGTACTTGCCTTGGGGATGGCCGGCAGCGAACTCCACCTGCCACTGCTTCTCACCGTTCTCGTGCCAGATGGTCCAGTCATCGACCGCCACGCCGTCGGAGCAGTAGCCCTTGAGCATCTTGTTGCCGTTGGTCCAGCTCTTGACCAGCTTGCCCTCGCCGGTACCACCGGGGCAGCTGGCCACCTGATCGGGCTTGTGTAGGGGCAGGCCCCAGCCGTCGATGATCAGAAATGGCGAGCCGGAAGCACTGACGGACCACAGCAGGCCGAGCAGGCCGGTGACGGCGAGGAGATAGCGGGTGCGCATGGCGGGCCTCGGAGGGGCGGGGTGGAGTGCCGGCGATGATAGCACCACCGCGGGGGCGCTCGGGCAGGGATCTAGCCCGCCTTGGCCTCGGCCTGAGCGATCAGGTCGTCACGCTTGGCCTTGGCAGCACCGATCAGGGCGTCGCCCTTCTCTTCGGCCTCGCTCACCAGCTTCTTGGCGGCCTTGCGGGCTTCTTGCTTGAGCAGCTTGCCAGCTTCCTGGGCCGCGGCCTCCTGCAGGGGCTTGCCCTTGGCGCTGTCTTCGAGCTTCTGGGCTTGGTTCTTGGCCTCTTCCTTCAGGCGCTCGCCCTGGGTCTCGGCGGCTGCAACCAGGCGCTCCTTGGCCTGCTCGGCCTCGGCCACAAGCTTGTCTCCGGCCTGGCGGGCCTCGTCGATGAGGGCGCTGGTCACCGCACCCACGCGCTCCTGGATCTGCTCGGTCACCGCGTCGCGCACCGCGTCGGCCAGGCCCGGGGCGCCGATGGCTACCGTGGGCTTGTCGAAGGTGCCCCCCACGCGGACCTGGACGTCCACCTTGCCGCCTTGGGCTGCACCCAGCTGCTCGAGCAGGCCCGTGGCCCGGATGGAGCGGGTGGGGACCGCCAGATCCAGCACGAGATCCAGGCTCTTGTCCAGCACGCCGGTGCTGCCGCTGATGGTGCCCTTGCTGCCGCCCACCTTGACCGGGAAGGGCTGCAGCTGAGCCCGCCCGTTGTGGATACGGAAGCCCGCCTGGCCCTTCTCGAGGTCGATGCTGGCGAACTCGTCGTTGCCCAGCTTGCTGCCCACCTGCTGCATGAAGGCCGGCTGCAGCACCAAGGAGCGGCTGGCGAGCAGGCCCGTGGACAGCAGGGTGCTCAGGTCGGGGCTCAGATCGGAGCCCAGGGTGGTGGAGAGCTCGAAGTCCGTGCTGAAGCGGCCCGTGGCCCGCTCGGCGACAGGCGCGATCAGGCGCAGGGTCTCGAAGGCCCCGGCGATCTTGCCCACCTCGAAGTCCACCATATCGACCTTCATCTCCACATCGGCGCGCTGGTCGGTGGGGGCCACGTAGGCCCCGCTCATGCTCACCCGGCCGCCCAGCATGGTGAAGTCCAGCTCGTCGATGCGGGCCGCCCCTCCGGTCAGGCGCACGCGGCCGTCCATGTCGGTGAGCTCGAGATCTTCGTACAGCACCCGGTCCAGCTTGGCGTCGATGCTCAGGTTCAGGTCCCGGGGCACGGCCACCAGGCTCGAGGCCTCCGGGTCGGAGCTCGCGCTGGCGTCGCCGTCGTCCTCGAGCCAGGGGTTGGTGTCGAAGTGCTTCGAGCGCAGGCTCAGGCTGCCCCCCAGGGCCGCGTCGCCGAAGAACCAAGGCACCAGATCCTCGAGCTGACCGCTGCCAGACAGATCGGAGTCACCCATGGTCATGGCCAGCTCGCGGATCTCGGCGCCACGCGGGCTCAGGGTGCCCGAGAAGCGCGACACCGCCACCGGCACGGGCAGATCGTCGTCGCGGTACACCGCGTCTTGCAGGCCGAAGCTGCCCGAAGCCTGGACCTTCCGCACGCGCCCAGCCTCGAAGTCGGACAGCCGCCCGGCCACCGCCAGATCCAGGTCCAGGATGCCGCTGTAGTCGATGCCCTCGAGGGGCAGGGCCCGTCGCAGCTGGGCCAGGTCCAGCCGGCCCTTGGCCGCGGCGCTGACGTCGGGGTCGGACACAGGCTGGCGCAGCTTCAGGCTGCCGGTGATGGGGCTGCCGGCCACGGCCATGCGGAAGCTGCGCAGGTCCACCTGCACCAGGTCCGGGTCGCCGCCCGGGTGGCCCAGGTAGAGGTCGAGCTGGATGTCGTCCACGCCGGTGGGCAGGTCGGGCATACGGAAGCTGGCGTCGGCGACCTTGGCCTCGAGGGCGAAGCCAGGCAGATCGTCGCCCTGGGCGGGCAGCAGCCCCGCCACCGTGCCCGCCAGGGACAGCGTGCCGGCGGTCTGCACGTCCTCGAAGTCTTGGGTGTACACCCCAGGCACCAGGGAGAGGATGCTGCGGAAGCTGGCCTCGAGGGCGTGGTAGCGCAGGTCCAGGGCGAGGTCGTCGCCCTGGGGTGTCACGCTGCCGGCGAAGCCCAGGGCCAGCTCGTTGAGCGCCAGCGTGGACTCCCCCAGCTCGACGCGGCCGGTGCCGCTGTCGTAGGTGAGGGGCAGCTCCGCCTGCACCTGCACGTCCTTCAGCCAGGTGATGGCGCCGTCACGCACGGTGAGGGCGGCGATGCTGGTGTGGTTGGAGAAGCGATAGCTCTCGCCACTGATGCTGCCATCGCCCCGGTGATCCAGCCCCCGAATGTCGGCCAGCAGGTAGCCCTGCTGATCGTTGAAGAGCAGATCCATGCCGTCGATGCGGATGTCGCGCAGGTCGAGGCTGAGGGCGGACGACTCGCTGCTGGCGGGCTGCTCGTCGTCACCGGGGAGGACGTCCCAGTTGGCCTGCCCATCCGGGTTGACGACGAGCGACAGCCGCGGCCGCTCCAGAGCCAGCTCGCGCAGCTCGGGGGCGCCGCGGAGGGCGCTGGCCAGGCCCACGGTGAGGCGCAGCTGGTCGATGCTGGCCAAGGGCTGGCCCTCGAAGGTTCCCTGCCCCGTGACGCTCACGCCGTTGAGCGCCACACTGAGGTCGGGGAAGCTGCGCAGCAGGGACAGGCTGGCCGAGTCGATGGCCACCGTGGCCTCCAGCTCCTTGTTGGCAGCTTGGACCGCCACGTCCAGGATGCGCCCGCCAAAGAGCAGGGGCACGGCGAGCAGCGCGACGATCGCCAACACCAGGATCGCGGCCAGACCGATGAGCAGCTTGCGCATGGATGACTCCAGAGGGGCTCGTGTCCAGGCCCCTCCTATCCGGGGCAGCCGCCGCAGGGTCGAGGGTTCGACACGATGAGGGTAGGCTCTCCCCATGTCCCCTCCCCTCGAGCTGTTCGTGCCCGGCCGGGTCTGTCTGTTTGGCGAGCACAGCGACTGGGCTGGCGGCTGGCGGCGGGCCAACCCCGCCCTGGACCCCGGCCGCGCCCTGCTGGTGGGCACGGACCAGGGCCTCCATGCCTGGGTGCAGCAGGCGCCGGGCGTGCTGCGTCTGCTGGCCACGGACCCCAGCGGGGCTCCCGGGCCCCGCTTCGAGCTTCCCATGCAGCCCCAGGCCCTGCTGGCCGCCGCCCGAGCCGGGGGCTTCGACAGCTACGTGGCGGGCACCGCCTACCGCGTGCTCGAGCGCCACCCCGGGGTGGGCGGCGTGGACATCCACAACCACCGCACAGACCTGCCCGTCAAGAAGGGCCTGTCGTCCAGCGCCGCTGCCTGTGTGCTCACCGTCCGGGCCTTCGACCGGCTCTACGACCTGGGCCTGAGCCGCGCCGAGGAAATGGATCTGGCCTACCGAGGGGAGACCACCACCCCCAGCCGCTGCGGACGGCTGGATCAGGGCTGCGCCTACGGAAGCCAGCCTGTGGCCATGGACTTCGATGGGGACCGGCTGGAGGTGCGGCCGCTGCCGGTAGGCGCCACGATGTGCATGGTGCTGGTGGATCTGCGGGGCCGCAAGGACACCCACCGGATCCTGGCCGAGCTCAACGCCTGCTACCCCTTCGGGGACAGCGCCGTCGCCCGCGGCGTGCAGCGCGCCTTGGGCCCCGAGAACCTGCGCATCACCACCGACGCCATGGACGCCCTGGCAGCCGGAGACGCTCGCCGGCTGGGAGCGCTGATGGTAGAGGCCCAGGCGCTCTTCGACCGCTGGGTGGCCCCGGGCTGCCCAGGCGAGCTCGAGGCCCCAGCGCTGCACCGAGCCCTGAACCACCCATCCCTGCAGCCGCACATCCTCGGGGGCAAGGGCGTGGGCAGCCAGGGAGACGGCACGGCGCAGCTATTGTGCCGGGATGCCGAGGCGCAGCAGCGGGTCGTGGGCATCGTCGAGGCCGAGCTGGGGATGGGGGTGCTGAGGCTCACCATCCCCGCATCGAAGGGCGAGGCCGCCCAGTGAGCCGGAGACCTACTCGGCCGCCGTCCACAGCCGTCGCTGGGCGGGGATGGCCACAACAGCCAACACCAGGGCGGCCACCAGGGCGCTGACCACACCAACCCAGCCCATGGCCTGGGGCCACCACTCCAGCTGCAGCGCGCTGCCGAGCCACCCCAGCAGCTGCGTGCCGGCGTCGGTGAGCCCGAGCCACAGGGCCACCACCACGGGTGCCAGGCGCCAGTGCAGATCGCCCAGCATGCGGCTGAACAAGAAGACCATCATCAGCGCCTCGCCCACCGCCGCCACGCCCATGCCGGCCAGCGCCGGCCACGGGGTTCCGCTGGCGCCCAGGGCCAGGATCGACACCTGCCCCAGCGCCAGCAGCAGCAGGCCCCCGGCCAATGGAAAGAGCGGGGGAAGCCGCAGCTTGGCCAGGTGAAAGCCCCCGGCCACCAGCGCGATGAGCACTCCTGTGAGCGTACACATCAGGGGGTTGATGGAGCTCCAGTAGGGCTCGAGCGCAGAGGGCAGAGGAGCGTCCTGGAAGACCCTCCACACCAGATCCCAGGACTGGGTGACGCCCATCCAGGGCAGGAACACCAGCGCCGACAGCCCCGCCGCGCCCAGCAGCAGCCGCCCTGTGGGAAGCGCGGGGGAAGGGTTGGCGGCCACCTCGGCCCGGGTCCACAGGGTGGCGCCCACCAGCAGGATCGCCGCCAGCAAGGCCAGCCCCATCACCACCGCGCAGGCCGTGAACACCACCCCGAAGCCCAGGCCGCTGCGTAGCTGGGCCGTGCCGGTGGAGCCCAGCAGGGCCCCCAGGTTGATGGCCGTGTAGATCAGGGCGATCAAGGCGGTGCGCAGGTGCTCACTGC